>JBEGJS010000001.1:0-5884 GCA_041184485.1 Actinomycetota bacterium
CATCGACCCGGGCGTGAAGCACGATCCTGGCTATGCGGTGTTCGACGACGGCATGGCCAAAGACATCTTTGCCAAGACCGAGGGCGGCGACCTCTACATCGGTCAGGTCTGGCCGGGTGACACCGCGTTTCCCGACTTCTCAATGCCAGAAGGTCGCGCCTGGTGGGGTGCTCTCAACGCCGAACACGTGAAGAGCGGGCTCGCCGGAATCTGGAATGACATGAACGAGCCGGCAACTGGCTCGATCTCGCCATACGAAATGCGCTTCAGCAACGGTAAATACTCGCAAGAGCAGTATCACAATCAGTACGCACTGCTCATGGCGATGGGCACCACCGAGGGTCTGCTTGAGGCGATGCCAAACCTGCGCACCTTCGTGCTGTCTCGCGCCGGTTCGGCGGGCATCCAGCGTTATGCGGCCAACTGGATGGGCGACAATATGTCGCGCTTTGATCACCTGTGGCTGTCGATTCCGATGGGCGCGGGCATGAGCATTTCGGGCCAGTCGTTCGTCGGCTCCGACATCGGAGGCTTCGGTGAGGACGCCACCCCAGAGCTTTTTACCCGTTGGATTCAGTACGGCGCGCTGACCCCGTTTGCACGCACTCACTCGATGGCCGGCACGATCGACCAGTACGCGTGGGCCTTCGGCGACGAGGTTCTCGGGTACGCTCGCGAGGCGCTCAAACTGCGTTATCGCCTGCTGCCATACATCTATTCGGCGTTCGTCGAGTCGAGCGAAACCGGTGCACCGATTCAGCGCCCGCTGATCTTCGATTACCAGGATGACGCCAGCGTGCGAAACCTCGACGACGAGTACCTGTTTGGCCGAGACCTGCTGGTGGCACCTATTTGGGCGGCTGGGCAGGAGTCGCGCGAGACCTACCTGCCTGCGGGCGGCTGGTACGACTGGCACACGGGGGAGGCAATCGCATCGAAGGGTTCGGCCGTGCACTCGGATGCGCCGATCACGCGCATTCCGATTTATGCACGCGCCGGTTCGGTGATTGCGATGCTGCCGACCGCCCCGCTCAACACCGACGCGATCGACCGCTCACGGCTCGAGTTGCACGTGTTCGCGCCACTTGCCGACGGCACGACCTCGAGTTTCGTGCAAGAAGACGATGGCCTCACGTTTGACGCCCTGGCCGGCAAGCTGGTGCGAACCACCTTTGCCGTGACCCGCGCCGGCAGCGCCCTGACCCTCAAGGCCAGCACCACCGGCGCAGGCTTTGCCGGCTTCGATCGCGTCGGCTACGACATCGTGTGGCACACACCTGCGGGCGAGCGGTGCGAGTCGATCGCATCGACCGACGGCAACTTCGAAGCGAGCATCGCCCTCTAAATGACTAAAAACCAGGCAGTGCCATCGCGTCGACTCGCGCCGTTCGTGCTTCTCGAACTGGCTTCGCTTACCAGCGTTGCCTCTGGGTCGATGGTCTTCATCCTGATGCCGTGGATCGCGATTCAACTCACCCATCAGGCTTCGGCGGCCGGCCTGCTGATCACAATCACGAGCATCCCGGGGCTGTTGCTTGCCCCCGTGGTGGGCTCGGTGATTGACAAACTCGGGCGTCGCCGCTCGGCGCAGTGGAGCGAGTTTCTAACCGCAATCGTCAATGCCTCGATCACCGTGGCTGCTCTGGCTTGGACGATGAACCTGCCCCTACTAACCGCCATCGCGGTGATTCGCTCGGTCGTCGGATGGGGCGGCGGTTCGGCCCGCAAGGCGCTGATTCCCGACGTTGCGCACGCCGGTCACCTCTCGCTCGAACGCGCAAACTCGATTCACGAGTCGATCTTTGCGGCCGGCTTTGCGCTCGGTCCCGCCCTCGGTGCCCTGTGCATTAAGTGGTTCGGCATCTACAACTCGTTCGCGGTGGTTGCCGCGGTTGGCGCGGTCTCGGGCATCCTGATGCTGTTCATCCGAGTTGTCGAACACCACGAACCCAAGGATGAAAGCGACTCGGGCAACTTCTTGAAGTTCGCCGTCCAGGGCTTCAAGATTCTGTTCGAGACGCCATCCGTGCTGATCGTGATGATCACTTTCTTGAGCCTCGCGGTGATTTATCTGCCGACCGAAATGGTTGTCTTGCCCACCTATTACAAGAGCCTCGGCGACCCAGCCGGCCTCGGCCTGTTGATTTCGGTGATGGCGGCGGCGAGCACGGTTGGTTCGCTGCTCTTCGAAAAGCTCGTCAAGGTGCTGAGTTTTAGCAAGCTGCTTCGCATCGCGGTTCTAGGCGTCGGCATCACGATGATTCCAATGTCGCTGCTGCCCGCTCAGTGGGTGATGCTCGGCTTTGGCGCGATTCTCGGATTCGTCTGGGGCCCACTCGGCCCGTTGCTCAACACCGTGATTCAGCGCAAGGTGCCGGCAAATAAGCGCGGCCGAGTCTTTTCGCTCGAGATGGTGATCTGGAGCGGTGGGCCGATGATCTCGATGTCGTTGGTCGGCTGGGCGGTCGACACCGTCGGCGTGCACATTGTGTATCCGATCATCGCGGTGCTGGTTCTGGTTTCGGGCATCTTTGTTGCCTCGAGCAGGCACCTGGTTGAGCTGAATGTTGCCGACTACACGGATGCATCCGAGCCGCTCTAGCCGCTCAATCGCCCGACTATTGGTCGAGCAACTCTCGAACTAGTTCGATGCCCGCCAGGTCGAGGTCGACCAAGACCGCGGGATAGTTGGCAAAGTGCGGTGTCGTGAAAAGTGGCCCCGGTTCGGCCAGCAGCCACGCCTCTTTTTCGATCAGGTCTGCGACGTGAACGGCCATGACTTCTCCGGTTGGAGCGGCGTCGCCAAGGGCCTTCATGTCTTTCTTTGAGAGCGGCCGCTGCCAGGCCAGATCGCGCTTGCCGCGGCGAATCACAAGTTTTTCGCCTGTGAGAACCTGCACCTCTGGCAGGCCCTCGGCGAGCTCGATGATTTGCTCCCAGGTAATCATTTGCCCAGTCTAGGTTGCTAGCCTGAGCACATGCGCACGATTTCGATTGACGAGCTCAAGGGGATTCTCGGGGCACTGCCTGCGAACCCGAGGGTGGTTGCGTCTGGCAACTTTGCCGCCCCAAACGTTTTGCTTCGCGCTGCCGACGAGTCGATCGCAGAGTTCAAGTTGCACATGCTCAACGCCCAGCCTGGGCTGCCGGATCGCGAAGGCATCGGCTACGAGTCGGCTTTTGTGGGGCCGGGCATGCGTCGTCATCCGCGCCTCGAATACATCCCGTGCCGACTGAGCCTGGTGCCAGTGCTGTTTCGCGACCACTACGTGCCAGACGTGGTGCTGCTGCACACCTCGAGCAGGCGAAAAGACACAGTCAGCCTCGGCACCGAGGTGAACATTCTGCCGGCGGCCATTGAGGCCTGTCGCCAAAACGGCGGCATCGTCATCGCGCAGGCGAATCCGCAGATGCCTTACACATTTGGCGACGCCGAACTCTATGAGCACGAGATCGACTACCTGGTTGAGGTGGATGAGCCACTCGCCGAGAAGCCGGAGCTGAAGCCGAGCCAGGTGTCTTCGGTCATCGGTGAGCGCATCGCCACTCTGGTCGGCGACGGCTCAACCCTGCAGCTCGGCATCGGGGCGATTCCAGACGCCGTGATTGGCAACCTTGGTGCAAGGCGAGGCCTTCGCATCTGGACCGAGATGTTTAGCGACGGCGTTCTGGGGTTGGCTCGCGCCGATGCCCTCGACCCAGACCTACCGATCACCGCATCCTTCGTCTTTGGTTCGCAAGATCTCTATTCGTGGCTCAACCTAAACCGCGGTGTGCAGATGCTGCGCACCGAAAAGACCAACGACCCCGGCCAGATCGCCAAGCAGGTCAAGATGACCAGCATCAATGCCGCCCTGCAGGTTGACCTGTTCGATCAGGCCAACGCGAGCCACGTTCGCGGTCACGTCTATTCGGGGTTCGGCGGCTCGACCGACTTCATCGTCGGCGCGCTGCACGCTCGCGGCGGCCAGTCGTTCATGGCCCTGCCCTCTTGGCACGAAAAGGCAAACGTCTCGACCATCGTGCCCCGCCTCTCTGAGTACGTCACGAGTTTTCAGCACTCGCACGTGGTCACCGAAAACGGCATCGCCGACTGCTTTGGCCACAGCGAGAAGCAGCAGGCCCACAACCTGATCGAGCATGCGGCTCATCCGAGTGCGCGCGAAGAACTGCGCGAATACGCGGGCCGGGCGGGGCTGCTCTAGTTGGAGTCTTGGGTCTCGCTCGGCTGAGCGCCGGCGGGGCCATCGGGCAACTTGCGCATGCGAGTCAGCGGCGAGAAGACCACAAACAGGCAAGCCAAGGATGCGCCGGTCGCGGCGATCCACATGGTTGGCAAAATGCCGATGCGGCTAGCGATTGCACCAGACAGCAGCGCACTGATCGGCATGACTCCCCAGACGAAGAATCGAATGGATGCGTTCATTCGACCCTGAAGCTCTGGCGGGCAGAGCCGTTGGCGGGCCGAGACCTGGGTGATGTTGTAGGTCAAGATGAAGAACGACTGGAGTCCCTCGACCACCATCAGCCATGGGGCCTGCCAGGTCGGCGCGATCGAGCCGACGGCTGCGAAGGCAAACGGGGCGAGCCCGCTAAACACCGCCGAGAGAACAATCAGGGTTCCCTCGCCGATTCGCGCGGTGAGTTTTGGCGTGGCCAGCGAACCGAGCAAGCCGCCAACTCCGGCCGCGGTTCCCATCAAGCCATAGACCGCAACCGAAAGGTGCAGGTCTCGCAGGAGGTAGAGCGGCAGGAGGGTGAAGACCGCGGTCGTGAATAGGTTGGTCGTCGAGGTGGTGCAGGCGATCCTAAAGATCAGGCGTTCTTTGAGCACATATGCGATGCCGTCGCGAATCTCTTTGCGAAGCGGTTCACGATCTTCAACCGGCTTGCGCACCTCGTCGCTCTTGACGAACGCGAGCGACAACGCCGAGACGCCATAAGAAATCGCGTCGAAAACCATCATCAGCGGAGCCTTGAATATCAGCAGAAGCCAACCGACGACGGCTGGCCCAACCAGCCCCGAAATCTGGGATGTCGTTTCGAGCCTCGCGTTGCCGGTTGAAATCTGCTCGCCCTTGAGAATCAGCGGCACGAAAGACTGATACGAGACGTCGAAGAACACCGTTGCGATGCCCGCGATGGTTCCGAGAACGATGAGGTGCCACATCTGCAGCATCCCGGTGAAATACAGCGCTGGGATGGCCCCGAGGCACAGCAGCCGCACGAGATCGGCGGCGAGCATCACTCGGCGCTTGATCATTCGGTCGATCAGAGCGCCGGCCGGCAACCCGACCACAAGAAAGGCCGCCGAGTCTGCCGCGTTGAGCACGCCCATCTGCCATTCGGTGGCGCCAAGAATGGTGACGGCAAGAACCGGAAACGCCAGACCGCTGATCTGCGAGCCCATCACGCTGATGCTCTGGCCGATCCAGAACAGCAAGAAGTTGCGGTTTTTGCTCAACTTGGTTTGCGGCGACGCTGCCGCTGAGTCTGTCATCGGGTCGGTCTACTCCAGTGGTTGGCGATCACGTCTTCATATAGTTTGACGGTCTTGCGGGTCAAGGCGCTCTGACGCAGAGACTCGTCACCCTGCAGGGCCTTGCCGCGCTTGTCGCCATCCTTGATATCGGCAACCGCACGCTTGAGGGCAACGGCCAGGTCTTCGACCGAGGCTGACTCGGTGACCCAGCAGCTGCCGGCGGGCAGTTCGTCGGCGATGTTTTTGTCGGTGATGATGCTCGGGGTGCCAACGGCGCCGGCCTCGAACACGGTCATGCCCTGGGTCTCGAAGCCCCAAGAGGTCTGCACCAGGGCGTCGGCCTTGGCGTAGTTGCGCAGCATCTCGCTGTGCGGGGCGACCCCGTGAAACACGAATCGGTCA
>JBEGJS010000002.1:0-3410 GCA_041184485.1 Actinomycetota bacterium
ACCGAGGATGACTTCGAGTGGCACATGGGCGTAAATCACCTTGGGCACTTTGCCCTGGTGGCAATGCTGCTGCCGCTGCTTGCGAACGGCGCACGTATCTCGATGGTTTCGTCGGTAGTCGCCCGTCGGGGTGACCCCAAGGGCATTTTGGCAGCGAAGGACGTCAGTCTGACTCCGGGTATGGCCTACGCAAACAGCAAGCTAGCCAACCAGATGTTCGCGCTCGAGCTAAACCGGCGACTTTCCGCCTCGGGCTCGAGCGTCTCGGCAACCGCGGCGCATCCTGGTTTCGCGAGGGCGAGCGCCTATGGCTCGAAGGTCGTGCGATTCGGCGAGTATCTCGCGGCACAAAGTGCCGCTCGCGGAGCCAAGCCGATTCTCGAATCGCTGAGTTCTGAGCCAGGCAGCTACCTCGGACCTAGAGTCTTCGAACTCTGGGGTTCACCGACTGCCGCGCGAGTGCACGAGGCAGCCTTGGATGAGCGTCTTTGCGCCGACCTGATCCACGAATCCGAGAGACTCACGGGCCTTGAACTTGGCCTCTAGTCTTGGTCGGCCTTATCGTCGCGATTGCGCTGCATCGAGGCTAGGTAGTCCTCGAGGTCGCTAGCAATCTCGTCGGCCGAAGGCATGCGCTCTTCGGGTTTCGCGATCGGCGTTTGATCTGGCCCGAGTCGATCCTTGCCGTATCCGGCCTCTAGGTTGTGAACCAACTTGGCCAAATCGGCGTTCTGTTCGACCTGCTCGTCGATCTTGCGGGCAACATCGACCGCGGCAGCGCGAAGGTCATCCGTGGGAAACACGAGCCCAGTGGTAGCTGTCAGTCGCTCTAGGCCGGCAATCGCGGCCTCTGGATAGTCACTGTCGGCGAGGTAGTGCGGAACCAGCAGCACATAGCCGGTGGTTGGCACGCCGGCGGCGGCCAATCTGTACTCGAGCAGGTGCAACGCATTACCGGGCACCTGGGTCTGCGGTCGCCACTCGGAGTATCGGTCGATGAACTCTTGGCGATTGCCCGAAACCGTGATGCCGATCGGCTTGCTGTGCGGTGCCGGAAACGGAATGCTGTGCACCCAGGTGAAAGAGCTCACGTCGAACACGTCGACCAGGTGGGTCACGGCCTCGGCAAAGGCCTCCCAGCGAAAGTCTGGCTCGTAGCCGTGCAGGTATAGAAACGGCGAGCCAACCTCGTCGCGAATCAAATAGATGCCGAGGGTGGCTGGCTCGTATTCTGCAATGTGATCACGGTCAAAGAACATGACCGGCCGGCGCGAGCGATAGTCGAGAAGTTCGTCGTTAGAAAACTTGATGATGAGCTCGGCCTCGAAGTTTTCGAAGATGTTCTCAGCGATGGCTGTGACGGCCGAACCGGCGTTGGTGAATCCGGTCAATCCCGCGACTAGAGGCAGGCCACTCGGAACAAGCTCGATTCCGTCGAGAACTTCGTAGATGTCAGCAAAGCCTGTCATAAATCAATCCTAAATAGACACGGTTTAGGCTGGTGCCATGAAGATTCCAAAGGTGAAAATCTCCTCGTCCATTCCCGCAGACCTCAAGGGCTCGACCCTCGTGATAGGCGTAATTCAGGATGGCGAGAACCTTCGGGCCACCGGACCAGCCGCCAACCAAATTCCCTCGACCTGGAACCTAAAGGGCATCGGCGCCTCGGCCAAGCACGAGTCTGTGACCCGCGTGCCGTCGGCTAACGGCGAGGCAATCCTTCTGGTTGGGCTAGGCGATGGCATCATCTCGCCGGATGAGGCTCGCAATATTGGCGGCGCACTCGGCCGGTCAGCTAAGACAGAGTCTTCTCTCACTCTCGCGTTTGGCTTTGAGTCCGCGGCGCTCGATGCTGCCATCCTCGAGGGCACGCTGCTCGGCCACTACGAGTTCAACGACTACCGCGGTCGCACCCACGGTGGCAACTCCAAGCTCTCGCGCATCGACGTGGTCTCGGGCAGTAGCTTCTCGGCTGCGGATGCCAACGCGATCGCAATCGTGAGCGAGGCCGTGCACAACACCCGCGATCTCACGGCCCTTCCACCAAACGTCCTGTATCCAAAGACCTTCGCCAAAATCGCCGAAGACAAGGCCGCCAAGCACGACCTAAGCGTTCGCATCTGGGATGAAAAGGCCATGGCCAAAGACGGGATCGTCGGAATCCATGCCGTTGGTCAGGGCTCGACCCGTGGTCCGCGCTTTGTGCGCATCGATTACCGACCAAAGGGAGCTAAGAAGTCGCTTGCACTCGTCGGCAAGGGCATCACGTTCGATTCGGGCGGCCTCAGCCTAAAGCCGCCCGCATCCATGCTCACCATGAAGGGCGACATGATGGGAGCTGCCGCGGTTCTCGAGTCGCTCATTGCAATCGCTCGCCTCAAGCTCAAGGTGAACGTCACCGGTTGGCTTTGCATCGCCGAGAACCTTCCAAGCGGCTCCGCGACTAGGCCTAGTGATGTCATCCGTTATCGCAACGGCGTTACCGTTGAGGTGACCAACACGGATGCCGAAGGTCGCGTTGTGCTTGCGGATGGACTGATCAGCGCATCCATGGAAGATCCGGACTTGCTGGTCGACGTCGCCACCCTTACCGGCGCAGCGACCTACGCCCTGGGTAACCGCTATTCGGGTCTCATGGGTGAAGAATCGGCTGTTGAAGCTGTCAAAAGGGCATCGGCCGAGACTGGCGAACTGTTTTGGCACATGCCTTTGCCGGCTGAGCTGCGCGCAAACCTCGACTCGCAAATTGCCGACATGGTCAACTCCAAGTTGGGCACGCCAGACGGCGGAATGCTCGTGGGCGGTCTCTTTCTAAAGGAGTTTGTTGGCGTCAGCAAGCGAACTGGCAAGTCGATTCCTTGGGCTCACCTAGACATTGCAAGCGCCGATTTCAATACCCTCGCACCGTTCGGTTTTACACCCAAGGGACCAACTGGGGTCTCGGTTCGAATGCTGGTGCAGTTGGCCCGAAATCTGGCGAGCCAGAAATAGGCGAAACTGCTCGTTGAACCAAAGCCTCGCCTGATTCCGCGTAGTAAAGTTGAACAGATAACCCCCTACTCGGATGGAGACAGCCATGGCCGAATTCAACTTTGACGTCGTTATTCTCGGCGGCGGAAGCGGCGGTTATGCCGCAGCGCTTCGCTCGGCCCAGCTCGGCAAGACCGTGGCTTTGGTAGAGAAGGACAAGCTCGGCGGAACCTGTCTACACCGCGGATGCATCCCAACCAAGGCACTCCTCCACTCGGCAGAGGTCGCCGACGTAACCAAGGATGCTGCCGCCTACGGAATCGGCGCACAGTTCACCGGCGTAGACATGCTCGGTGTCAACAAGTACCGCGACGGCATCGTTGACCGCCTGTTCAAGGGCCTCACCGGCCTGGTCAACTCCAAGGCAATCACCGTTGTTG
>JBEGJS010000003.1:0-4621 GCA_041184485.1 Actinomycetota bacterium
GGTGCCCCCTGTGGGACTCGAACCCACACTGTAGCGATTTTAAGTCGCCTGCCTCTGCCATTGGGCTAAGGGGGCCTAAGCGAAAAGCGCCTGAGTCACACTCGACCCAGGCGCTTCTCAAAGGCTAAAAGTTAGGCCTTAGGACGCGATGCCCAAGTCTCGAACGATAAGCGCGGGTTCTTGGTTGCCGAGATGGCAACGATGTCGCGACGCAGAGCCCAGTTCCAGAACCAGCCTGCGAAGACGCGGATCTTGCGCTCCCACATTGGGATGGCGAGACCGTGGTATCCGCGGTGCATGAACCAAGCCAAGAGGCCCTTAACCGCGAGCTTCTTCCACTGGTAAACACCGTGGCCGATGCCGAGACCGGCAACAGCACCAAGAGGCTTGTGGAAGTAGTCGGCAGGTGCGTCGCCGCGCAGGGTTGCAACGAGGTTCTTCGCGAGCAGCTTGCCCTCGCGCACGGCGTGCTGTGCGTTTGGCACGCAGAAGCCACCGACGCCGAAACCGCTGAGGTCAGGCACCGCCGAAACGTCACCGGCGGTCCAGGCGTCTGCGACGACATCCTCGCCGTTTACGACCTGAAGGGTGGCCTTGGCGGTGATGCGGCCGCGGTCATCCAGCGGAAGGTCGGTGTTGCGAACGAATGGGTTGGCCATGACGCCGGCGGTCCAGACGATGGTGTCAGACTCGAAGCTTTCGCCGGTTGAGAGCTGGATCTTGCCGCCCTCTGCCGACTGAAGCTGAGTGTTCAGGTGAATCTTGGCGCCGCGACGGTCGAGGTTCTGAATGACCCACTCGCTGGTCGGCAGAGAAACCTCAGGCATGATGCGGCCCATTGCCTCAATGAGGTGAAAGCGGGTGTCATCAAAGGTGAGCTGCGGGTAGTAGCGAAGCAGGTACGAGGCGAGCGAGCGCATCTCGGCGAAAACCTCGATGCCGGCAAAGCCACCACCGACCACTACGAAGGTGAGCAGACGGTCGCGCTCTGGGCCTGCTGGCAGGTTGGCGGCGCGGTCGAAGTTGTCGAGGATGCGGTTGCGGATCTCGATGGCCTCTTCGATGGTCTTAAGGCCGATGGCCTCATCTGCGACACCGGGAATCGGGAAGGTACGCGAAACGGCACCAGCGGTAACGACGATCTGGTCGTACTTGAACTGGTAAGGCTTGCCATCGGTTGGGGTGATGGTCGCAGTCTTGTTTGCGTGGTCGATCTTGGTGACCTTGGCGATGACGACGTTGGTGCGCTTTAGGTGGCGACGAAGCGAGACCACAGCGTGGCGAGCCTCGATCGAACCGGCGACAACCTCAGGCAGGAACGGCTGGTAGGTCATGTAGGGCAGCGGGTCAACGATGGTGACCTCGGCCTCGTTCTTGAGCAGGTAGTTCTCAAGCTTCTTGGCGGTGTAGAAACCGGCGTAGCCGCCTCCGACAACAAGAATTTTGGGCGTAGGGGCAATGGTGTTTTGTTCGGCCATGACTCTAGTTTACTTCCTTATGGATGGGGGTTTGGGGCGTTCTGGTGCGGTTTCTGGGCTCAATAGTCGCTGCTGCAAGCACAAACTTGAGGCGACCAATCGGCAAGCACGAGGGCGATGTCGCCGATCGGATTCACGCCGGGGCCGGCGGCCAGGGAGTGCGCGGCGAGGGCGTGCAGGCACTTGACGCGAGTCGGCATTCCGCCGGCCGAAATTCCGGCGATTTCGGCGACCTCGCCTAGCCTTGCCCGCTCGGCAAGGTAGGCCTCGTGCGCGGCTTGGTAAGAGGCAGCCAGCTCGGGCTCGGCGGCCAGTCGGCCCTGAAGTTCGACCATGAGCTGGCCTGCTTCTAGCCGCGACATCGAGGCCGTTGCAGCGCGGTGGGTTAGGTAAAACACGGTTGGGAAAGGCGTGCCATCGTCGAGCCTCGGCTCGGTCTGAACCACCACCGGATTTCCACACACGCATCGCGAGGCGATGCCGACGACGTTTCGCATTGGCCGACCTAGCTGACGCGCCATCTCGGCAAGGTCCGCCTCGGTCGCGGGGGTTAGCGGCATCGACTAGCTCTTCTTGGCAGCAGGCTCGTCGGTGCCGGATCGAATCACAGACTCGAGCAGGTTGTTCATCCAGTTGTTCTTGGTGGTGTGGATGTCTTTGCTCACCTCAGCCATGTGTGTGCGCTTGGTGATCTGCGAGCCAACGGTGCCACTCACGTCAGACTGGTTCACGCCGTTCGCATCCATGACAAGGTATGAAACTTCGCCGGGCATCACGTAATAGAGGCGGTTGCGGGCCTGCGCGCGCACATAGACGGGATCTTCCCAGCGCTTGCGCTCGGTCTGCATGTTGAGCGCCGCCTGCTTGGCCGCGTCGACCTGGGCCTGAACGTCGGCGATCTGCTGGCGCTGCTGGTAGAGCATTTGAACCTGTGGCGCGAGCGTGAAGATGCCGAAAACGATAATTACCAGCAGCGTCACGAGGTAGCCGTTGCGCCCGATGCTACTTAGCAGCGAGTCGCGTTCTTCTGAACGCAACTTGTTGCGAGTAGCTTGCTCGGGTCGCTTGGCCATTCTCGTTGGGCTTAGCGGCTAGGCCTTGAAACGAGGAAAAGCGCTGGTACCGGCGTAAACGGCGGCGTCCGAAAGCTCCTCTTCGATGCGAAGCAACTGGTTGTACTTGGCGACGCGCTCAGATCGCGCAGGAGCACCGGTCTTGATCTGGCCTGCGTTGGTGGCAACCGCGAGGTCGGCGATGAAGGTGTCCTCGGTCTCGCCCGAGCGGTGCGAGATGATGGCCTTCATGCCCGAGCGCTGAGCCAGCGAAACGGCATCCAGGGTCTCGGTCAGGGTGCCGATCTGGTTGACCTTAACCAGGATGGCGTTGCCGGCCTTGAGGTCGATGCCCTTCTGCAGGCGGGATGGGTTGGTCACGTAGAGGTCGTCTCCGACGAGCTGAACCTTGTCGCCCAGGTCTGCAGTGATCTTGGTCCAACCGGCCCAGTCATCCTCGGCCAGTGGGTCTTCGATCGAAACGAGTGGGTAGCTAGCAACTAGGTCTGCGTAGTAGGCAATCATTTCGTCGCTGCTGCGCTCTTTGCCCTCAAAGGTGTACTTGCCGGTTGCCTCGTCGTAGAACTCGGTCGATGCGACGTCGAGAGCGAGGGCGATCTGCGAGCCAAGCGTGTAGCCGGCCTTCGCGATTGCCTCGCTGATGAGGTCGAGTGCGGCCGCGTTGGTTGGCAGCTCAGGTGCGAAACCACCCTCGTCGCCGAGGCCGGTCGAAAGACCCTTGGCGTGCAGTTCGGCCTTGAGTGCGTGGTAGATCTCGACGCCCCAGCGCAGTGCCTCGCTGAAGCTCTCGGCGCCGTGAGGCACGATCATGAATTCCTGGATGTCGACACCGGTGTCAGCGTGCGCGCCACCGTTGATGATGTTCATCAGTGGAACCGGCAGAACGTATGCGTTTGGGCCACCGAGGTAGCGGAACAGCTGCTGGCCGGTGGCCTCTGCGGCCGCGCGAGCGTTTGCGAGCGAGACACCGAGGATGGCGTTTGCGCCGAGGTTCGACTTGTTGGCGGTGCCATCGAGCTCGATGAGGGCCGCGTCGACGAGGCGCTGGTCAAGTGCGTCAAATCCGATAACGCCGGCCTCAGGGTCGTCGACCTGGCCGAGCACTGCTGCGACGGCGTTCTTGACGCCCTTGCCTAGGTAGCGGCCCTTGTCGCCATCGCGGCTCTCGTGAGCCTCGAAGGCTCCGGTCGATGCACCAGATGGAACAGCGGCGCGGCCAACCGAACCGTCCTCGAGTAGAACCTCAACCTCAACGGTTGGGTTGCCTCGGGAGTCAAGAATTTCGCGAGCGCCTACGGCTTCGATAATCGACAAGGGGTCTCCTTAGTTATTTGGTGATTTGCGCCAAGTTAGGCGATTTTGGGCGAGTTTTTGGCCCACAAAAACGACGATGTATTCGAGCTCTAGTTTAGCGAAGCGCCGATGGCACGGATGTTTAGGCTCTCGAAAGTCACCGATTCTTCACCCACGGTCGCAAAGTGCGCAAAGCCGTTTTCGGCGAGGTTGTCGAGCAGGTTGTTGAGCTTCTTCGGCCGGTTCTCGAGGCGCACCGAGTATCCGTGTTCGTGCAGTTCAGCCTGGCGGGCAAGCGCGTTGGCCAGCGTCGCGGGGGCGTCGTTGTCGAGCACCAGGACGAGCAGGTTCGGCGCCCCGAAGATGCCGAGGTCACCAACGAGGTCGATCACGCGCTCGAAGCCGATCGAGATTCCGACCGCGGGCACATCCTGGCCGAGCCAGCGCCCGACCATTCCGTCGTATCGGCCGCCACCGCCAATCGAAGAGCCTGACGCTGGGTGCTCAATCTCGAAGATCGGACCCGTGTAGTAGCCCATGCCGCGAACCAGGGTTGCGTCGAAGCGCAGGCGACCGGCGAAGCGCGACTCAACCGCCGCGAAGATTGGTGCAAGAATCGCGGGCACGTCACCAGAGGTAGCCGCGCCACTCGCCAACCACGCCGAAACCTTTGCGCCAACGGCGTCTCCGAAGCGCTCGGTCATTTCGCGAGTCACGCCATCCGCGGCGATTTTGTCTAGTTTGTCGATGATGATCATGGCCGACGAGCGATCTGCC
>JBEGJS010000004.1:0-3358 GCA_041184485.1 Actinomycetota bacterium
ACCCCGAGCTCATCCACGAAACCGGCGCCGAGCGCCTCGACGACATCCTCGGTCAGGTCGATGCCGACCAGCCCTCTAACGTCATAGGTTTTGACGATTGCGTCCCAGTTGACTGGCAAAGGCGAATCCTCGAGCTTTCGGCTGAAAAGGTGGGCGCCCTGTGCGTTCGGGCTAGGGTTCAAGTCTATCTTTTCGACTTCTAGACTTGCCTTGTGAACGATGCTCCAATAACTCGAGGCAACAGCCGAAACCGTCACGGGCGCTCGATTCGTCGCATCCTCTCGGCGCTGTATCAACCCACGGTGCACTCGTTCACCATCGAGCGAGTGGTGTCTTCTACCTGCGAGTTCTTGAAGTCGGCCTGGCCCGAAGAACTGGCCCGCTTGGCCTGGCGCATCGAAGACGCCCCCGCGCTATTGCCAGACGCAAAGCAGGTTCGCCGCTGGGCTGTGCAGCGCGACACCTTCACGATCATCATCTATCGAATCCCGATCGAGCGCCTCACCCACCACCGTCGAGCAGACCTTCTCGACGAGAGAATGCACATTGAGCAGTTTGTGTTCACCGCCGTTGGTCACCTGATCGGCAAAGACCCGTTCGACCTAATCCCGGATCACCTGCGGCACTAGCGAACCGTGACCGAGGTGGTCACCGGCTGGTTGCCTTGGTTGATCAGCGGCACATCGGCGAGTGCGCCATCCACGTCGATAACCATGGATGCCGCAACCGGCACCGATGCCTCAAACGAAACTCGTGAACCCTGATCAACTTGCACGGTGCTCTGCGCGCCGGCCGCGATGTTGAGTGTCTTGGTGGTGCCGCCGAACCGCACCAAAACCGAAGCCGACGTCGCGGCGGAGTTCACGAAAGAGATCTTCGATATGCCAGAGTTTGCCACCGCGATCGAACCGGACGTAATAGCCGGCACCTGCTGAAGCCATGAGAAGTCGACGACAGGCGCGGTTGCACCGTGCACCCTAAACAGCAGCACCGAAGTCGAGATCGGCAGGTCAGAACGCAACTGCGCGCTGTAGTCGCCATCCTTGAGGCCGGTGATCGGCAGGTCGATGGTGCTCTGGCCCGAAACCGACCCCTGCAGCACGGTGCCAAAAGACGTGCCGCCCTCGCCAAAAATCTGGACGGTGAACTTGGTGGCCCGATTGCCGTGGTTGTTGACCCGCAAGACCATCTGAATGTCTGAGTACGCGCTGCTCTGCTTCTTGAGCGCCACCGCGTCGGGCGCACCGCGAACCAAAATACCCGGGATGCTGCCGCGAGTAGCTGGCTCAGACGGCGAGGCCTGAACCCAGTCGAGCCCAGCCGGCTTGGTGCCGTGAACCGTGCGCTGCTGCAAGAAGGCCGCAACGCCAGGACCGTTTGCGATGACGCGAATGGAGAATGTCGGGGCGTCTGGGATGAGCCCGTTTAGCGAAATCACCTGAGCCGTGCTTGCCGAGACGGCCAACTCGGTCAGGGCTTGGCCGCCGAGACGGCCCGCCGGCCCATAGGCAATGACTCGAACCGACGAGTCGACCTTGCCAGGGTTTACCACCGTCAGCAGAGTCTCATGCCCGGTCGTCGTGTCTCCGCCAATCAGGGTCGAGTCGGTTCGCGCCTGCAGGCAAGATGTTGCCGCCAGCCCGCCGAGGCTTTCTGTCGACGCAAGCTGCAGTTGCAACGCCGTCATCCAGTTGGAGTCTTGAACGATTTCGGGCGAATCTTGACGCTTGGCGATGACCTCGAACTTCGAAGTCTTGACCTTCTTTGGGCTGGCGCCGATCGAATAGATCTTGGCAGCCCCCGAGTGCACGATCTTCGAGAGCGAGGTGCCCGAGGTTCCACCGGTTTGGTAGAGACCGCCTGGGCAGGCGAGCCGGAGCTCGGCCGCAGGCGAGGTTGCAGTCTGAGCAACGGGAAGTAGTCCCACCTGGTTGTGCAGGCGAGGCAGCGCATATGGCGCAGCCGCCGCGATACCGACCACGGCGAGCAGAATCAGAAAGCGCTTAAGCATCAGGCCTCACCATCCGCGGTGGCAAGGTCATCGAAGATTGCGCTGCCCTTGGCCGAGCGACGACGAATCGACGAGGTCGGAATCGCCAGCAGCACAAAAATCACGACCACGGCAAGCTGAGCCACCTTGGTGAGCGACCAAAGCTTGTCGGAGCTACGGTCGACGGCAACGGGGTGCACGCCGAGCACCCGCCAGAGGCTTCCGAACTCTGTCGAACCAATCGACTCGAGGCGATTCGACGAGTCAAGGGCATTGGCAAATGACTGTCTGCGCTCGTTGGCCAGCTGATTCGAAGGCGCGGATGAAGCGCCTGCGCTGCGAGCGGCCTGCGGAAGCAAAACGAATCCCACGTGCTGTGCGTCTAGAGCCTGCGAGATGCCGGCAGCGTTGCCCGAGGCAAGGCGAGCGACGAGTTTCGAAAGCCCCGGATACTCGATGCCCTCGCTTCGGCCGGCCAGCGCAAAACGGTACGCGGTGCTCGCCTCCTCAAGATGAATGCCGGTAAGCGGCAAGACCTGGGCGTCGATTCGCAGTTGGCTGGCGTTGCCACCCACCGGGGTCAGCACGAGCAGGCGCTGGTCGTTGCCCTGCTCTGCGTTTGCCTGCAGAATGGCGGGCACGGTTCGACCGTCGCCCCAGCGCAGGGTCTCACTGCCAGCCAAGAGTTGCATCGCCCCGGGAGCAGCCGAAACCACGAGCACCAGACCTGCCAGAACTGCAAGCCAACCGCGACGGCTGGCCGCATCAATAGTGACCGCGGCGGCTGTCAAAACGATTAGCGCGATGGCAGCCATCCACGGGGTTTGCGAACCGTGCACGACGGCGGCGTTCGAAGAGGTGCCAATGCCGAAGCCAACAAATGAGAGTTGACCGAACACGGTCCCTCCAGCGGCAAGAAGTATGGCTAGCAGCCAAGCGCCGGCCACCGATCCGAAACGTCTGGTCAACAGGGCGACCAGCGCGAGCACCGCGGCCAGCGCGGGAGCCAAGATCAATAAGCTGGCCGGTTGCCCAAAGTCGAGGGCTCGAACCTGAGCGATCGAGTGCCCGCGAAGTTGGGCCAGCAACGCCCAGAGTCCAAGCGGGTCAACATCTAGGGCAACGCCAGGGTCGGCGAGTGCCGCGGTCGGGTGGCCGAGACCAACGGCGAGGTACCAGAAATACGGGCCGAACAGCGCGGCGAGCGGCAGCGGAGTCCAGATTAGGTAGCCGATTCTGCGCGGGCGAATGGCCATGACCCAAATGAGCGCAACTGCCAGAGCGGGAATCAGGCTTGGCGTTGCCGCACCAACCATGGCGAGCAATAGTGCCGCAATGGCCACCCAAGACCAGGTCTGCTGGGTGGCG
>JBEGJS010000005.1:0-4630 GCA_041184485.1 Actinomycetota bacterium
GGCTACCCAAGTGCTGGCAAGTCGAGCCTGATTGCGGCCCTGTCTGCTGCCAAGCCCAAGATTGCCGACTACCCGTTCACCACGTTGCACCCAAACCTGGGTGTCGTGCAGGGTGGCGACACCCGATTCACCATCGCAGACGTTCCAGGCCTGATCGAGGGCGCGAGCGAGGGCAAGGGCCTTGGGCTCGAGTTCTTGCGTCACGTCGAGCGTTGCAGCGCCTTGTTGCACGTGATCGACTGCGCGACCATCGAGCCTAACCGCGACCCAATCAGCGACCTGAAGAAGATCCTGGTTGAACTCGACGCCTATGAGGTGCCCGAGGGCCAGTTGCCGCTGACCCAACGCCCTCAGTTAATCGCTTTGAATAAGGTCGATGTGCCTGACGCCGACGAGCTGGCGAAGTTCGTTCGCGCCGACTTCGAGGCCATGGGCTACGAGGTGTTTGAGGTTTCTGCCGCCAGCCACAAGGGTCTGCGCGAGCTGACCTTCGCTCTAGCCCGACTGGTCGAGGCCGACCGCAAGTCAAAGGCTGCCGCGCCAGAACGACCACGCATCACCCTTATGCAGCCGCGCCGCGACGAGGGCGGCTTCACCGTCACTCGCGAAGAGTACGGCGAAGAGGTGCTGTTCAGAATCCTCGGCGCGAAACCAGAGCGTTGGGTTGCGCAGACCATGTTTGGCAACGACGAAGCGGTCGGCTACCTCGGTGACAGACTTGCCAAACTCGGCGTCGAAGACGAACTCTTCAAGGCTGGAGCCGTTGCCGGTTCGACCGTGGTTATCGGTGCCGGCGAGGGCGTGCTGTTCGACTGGGAGCCAACCATCTCTTCGGCCGCCGAACTCTTGACCGGGCCTCGAGGAACCGACGCCCGAATCGACCGCAACGATCGACGCACCACTCCACAGCGCCGCGAAGAATACAAAGCGCGAATGGATGCCAAGGCCGCAGCTCGAGAGGAGCTCGACGCCGAAGGCCGCGCCGGAATCTGGCGCAGCACAGATTCTCTTGATAAAGAGGGTGAGTAATGTCACTAACCGCCAACTCGCAGATTGCGACCGCTAAGCGAATCGTCGTCAAGGTCGGCTCGTCTTCGATCAGCGGCGCCAACGCCGACAAGATCGAGGCCCTGGTTGCCGCCCTGGCCGACGCCCACGCGCGGGGATCCGAGGTCGTGCTGGTGTCATCCGGCGCAATCGCAACCGGCATGCCATTGCTAAACCTCGAGTCGAAGCCAGAAGACCTCCCCACCTCGCAGGCCCTTGCCTCGGTGGGGCAGAGCCGCCTGATCGCGCGCTATCAGGGCAACCTCGAGAAGTTCGGCATCATCGCCGGCCAGGTTCTGCTGACCTCTGGTGACCTCGAGGGCGAAGACACGCGTGAAAACGCGGCCAAGGCACTGGAGCGTTTGCTCGAGCTGCGTGTTCTGCCAATCGTCAATGAGAACGACACCGTGGCGACCCAAGAGATCCGTTTCGGTGACAACGACCGTCTGGCCGCGCTGGTGGCCATCCTGGTTAGTGCCGATGTCTTGGTGTTGTTGAGCGACGTGGATGCCCTCTATGACATGCCACCGACCAAGCTCGGCGCGACCCGCATCGAGCGCGTGGCTTTTGAAGACGGCCTCGACTCGGTTGAAGTGGGCGGCACCTCGACCGGTGTCGGCACAGGGGGAGCGCTAACCAAGGTTGGTGCCGCAAAGCTTGCCAACGCAGAGGGCATCGCCGTGCTGCTGACTTCTGCAGACCTGGTAGCAAGCGCGCTAGCCGGCGATTCGGTTGGAACCTGGTTCGAGGCAGACCCTACTGCCTCGCAAAGATAGGCTTAAGAAATGACCACCGCCGTCGATCTAATCAAGCGAGCAAAGGCCGCCTCTGGCTCCATTGGGCAAGCCAACACTCTCGTGAAGAATGCCGCGCTCAACGCGGTTGCAGAGCTTCTGGTTGCTCGCCAGGCCGAAATCATCGCGGCCAACGCCATCGACCTCGCGAACGGTTCGCAGAACGGTCTAAGCACCGGTTTGCTCGACAGACTCAAGCTCGACGAGAAGCGCATCGCTGGCCTGGCCGATGCCGTGCGCCAGATCGTCTCGCTGCCAGACCCGATTGGTGAGGTTTTGCGTGGCATGACCCTGCCAAACGGGCTCAAGGTGTCGCAGGTCCGCGTTCCATTTGGCGTCATCGGTGCCATTTATGAGGCCCGACCAAACGTGACCATCGACATCGCCGCCATCGCAATCAAGGCGGGCAGTGCTTCGGTGCTTCGCGGTGGCACGGCGGCAGAAAACTCGAACCGCGTCTTGGTTCAGATTCTCCAGGATGGCCTCGCCTCGGTTGGGCTTGACGCCGATGCGGTGCAGACCATCGACCAGTTCGGTCGTGAGGGAGCACAGCAGCTTATGCAGGCTCGCGGCCTCGTCGACGTCTTGATTCCCCGTGGCAGCGCGAACCTGATTCGCACCGTTGTTGACGAATCCAAGGTTCCGGTTATCGAGACTGGCGATGGCGTCGTTCACGTTTTCATCGATGAGACTGCTCGCGAAGACTGGGCTGTCGAGATCGTGCACAACTCAAAGACCCAACGTCCGTCGGTTTGCAACGCCCTCGAGACCCTGCTCGTGCACCGTGCGGCCGCGGCGCGCGTTTTGCCAGCGGTTATCACGAAGCTGGCGGACACTGGTGTCACCATCCACGGCGACGAAGCAACGCGCGCGATTTATCCGGCCGCGGTAGAGGCAACAGATGCCGACTGGGCTGCCGAGTACTACACGCTCGACCTTGCGGTCAAGATCGTCGACTCGCTAGACGAGGCTCTCGACCACATCGCCAAGTATTCGACTCGTCACACCGAGTCGATCATCACCGAAGACATCGCCAACGCCGAGCGCTTTCTTGCCGAGGTCGATTCGGCCGTTGTCATGGTCAACGCGGCAACTCGTTTCACCGACGGCGGCGAGTTTGGCTTTGGCGCAGAGGTTGGCATTTCAACCCAAAAGCTGCACGCCCGCGGCCCAATGGCGCTGCCCGAACTCACCTCGACAAAGTGGATCGTTCGCGGCGCTGGTCAGATTCGCGCCTAGGCTATTCTTAGATACAAACAAGGAGTCAGATGTTTAGAAACTTGGCAGAAGCCGCAACCGAGTCGTCGTTTCCGACCGTCATCTTCGGCGCTATCGCCATGAGCCTGTTTCTTCTTCTCGGATGGATCACCTGGTCGTTCCGCGATGTCGCAAACCGCCACGCTCACAAATCAAACGACTCCCAGGGTCACCACTAGACCCTAACGGGCTATCTATGGCCAGACGTCGACTGGGTGTAATGGGTGGCACCTTTGACCCAATCCACAACGGGCACCTCGTTGCTGCGAGCGAGGTCGCGCAGGCCTATAACCTCGAAGAAGTAATCTTCGTGCCGACCGGGCAACCCTGGCAAAAAATGAAGGTCACCGAGGGTGAGCACCGCTACCTCATGACCGTGATCGCCACCGCAGCGAACCCCCGATTCCGTGTCAGCCGCGTCGACATCGATCGTGGCGGCATCACATACACCGTCGATACCCTGCGCGACATCCAAGCGCATTATCCCGACGCAGACCTCTTCTTCATCACGGGAGCAGACGCCGTGGCACAGATTCTGGCCTGGAAGGACGTCGAGCAGATCTTCGAGATGGCCGAGTTCATTGCCGTCACTCGTCCCGGTCACCCCATGAACGTTCCGCCGCTGCCGGTTGGTTCGGTCACCATCCTTGAGGTTCCAGCCCTCGCAATCTCGTCGACAGACATTCGCGACCGCGCCGCTCAGGCAAAGCCGGTCTGGTACCTCGTGCCCGACGGCGTGGTGCAGTACATCGCCAAGCACAAGCTCTATCTGGGTGGTGAAGATGACTCAACCCTCTGATTACGACCGCCTAATGTGGGAGGCTCTCAACGAAGACATCGCCCACCCGCTTACCGGTGAGCTGCCTTCGGCGCCGGCTCCGATTATTCTTCCGCCGCTTAACTCGGATGAGCCTGCCAAGCCGCAGGTTCCCGAGTACGCTCCGCCGACGGTCAGCACGCCAATCATCGAGTCAGTGCAGGTCGAGGATGCCCCCGTGTTTGCTCCGATCGAGGCTGAGGTTGCGCCGGTCATCGCGCCTGTCGAGGCCGAGGTTGCACCTGTTATCCCACCCGTCGAGGCAGAGGTTTCGCCGTCAATCGACTTCAACAACCTGCTTCGCGAACCTCAGACGTCTTCGATCGTGATCGATCGCGAGCGGTTTCCGACCGGGGCAATCGACCTGCCACCAATCGAAGAGGTTCGCCCTCGAACCGGTGCGATCCAATTGCCGTCTTTCACCGTTGCGCCAACCGGCGTAGACGCTCGCGAGGCGGCCGGCACAGGGCCGATCGACATCGTCAAACCAGTCTCGGCTCGCGTGGCAGGTGCTAAACCAAAGACCGGCGTCAAGCTTCGCACCAAGCGTCAAACCACGCTCGCATTCGTGACCGCTGGCTTGATGATGGTCGTCGGCGGGTTATTCATCGCAGCCTATTTACTCGGCTACCTAAGATAAGGGGACCATTGGACTCGAACAGCAAGGCGCAAGAAATGATCGACATCGCCGTCGAGGCGGCATACGACAAGTTGG
>JBEGJS010000006.1:0-2931 GCA_041184485.1 Actinomycetota bacterium
CTGGCTTAGAGATCAGGCGCAGGTTGCTGTCTTGGCTGGCGGTGATGGCCAGGTGCGCGCGACCCTGGCGAACGTCGATGTCGATGTCGCCATCGAGGTCATAGATGTCGAGGAGTTCTTCGAGGTAGTCGGCAGCTACGTCACCCTCTTCTTCGAGAGTGGCGGTCGAACCCTCGCCGGCTTCGCCTTCTGCGTCGTCGTTGCTGTCGTCGGCACCCTCGGCGTTTGCGTCAATCTCGGCGGCGTCTTCTTGCTGCTCGAGCTCAACCTGGGTGGTCTCGTCTAGGTTGTCTTTGTTTTCAGGCATTTTGTATCTTTCGGTTTGTGCCGCGACGGTTTATCGCAGCAAAGTTTTTATCGGGTTGAAACTGGGCCAGCGGCGGCCTTGGCCGCCTACTTGCCCTGCTTCTTGGCGCGGTTCTTGGATACGGGCTGGGTGCGCTGAGTCTGCTTTGGTTCCTCGGCCACATCCTCGCCGACAGCCTCAACTTCGGCTGACTTGGTCAGCTTGCCGCGGCGAGCGAGTCGCTCTTCGCGGGCCTTGTGGGCAATCGAACCGGGGGTTGGCATGTTGCGGATCACGATGAACTGCTGTCCCATGGTCCAGAAGTTAGAGGTTAGCCAGTAGAACATCACACCGAGCGGAAACGAGACACCCGAGATCATGAAGACCAAAGGCAGGATGTAGAGCATGATCTTCTGGGTCTGCATGTACTGGCTAGTCTGGGTGGCCGGGTTCTGGTTCTTGGCCATGATCTGGCGCTGGGTGATGAACTGCGATGCGGTCATCAGCACGATCATGATGCCGGCGATGATCTGCACGGCGGGCAGATTGTCGTTGTTGAAGAAGGTGGCAGAAAGCGGTGCGCCAAAGAAACTTGCGTGGGCAAACGAGTGGGCAAGGTCTTTGGTCAAGAACTGGATGCCGGCCTGAGACTTCTGGGCCTCGTTGAGCACCTGAAAGAGGCTGAAGAACACCGGCATCTGAGCCAAAAGCGGCAAACAGGATGACGCCGGGTTCGATCCGGTCTTCTTGTATAGGGCCATTTGCTCGCGGGCCATGGCCTCGCGCGACTCACGGTCGGTCTTGCCCTTGTATTTCTTCTGAAGCTTCTGCAGTTCAGGCTGCACCAGCATCATGTTGCGCTGGCTCTTGATCTGCCTTACAAACAGCGGGATGAGAGCGGCGCGAACCACCAGCACGAGGCCGACGATCGAGAGCACCCAGGTAATGCCCGAGGCTCCATCCATGAGAAAGACATTGGTAAAGAGCAGGTGAAAAGAGGTGAGCAGCAGCTCGATGACCCATTTGAAGGGAAACAGGATGGCACTAAAGAGATCCAAAACTAGACCTTTCGTTGTCGGTCGGAGACGACTGGTAGGTCATCAACGACTCATTTGCTAAAACTAACCCTTGTGGCCGCGGGGCTTGGGAGCCACGAAACCATTCGGAAGAACTACAAAGCGGCCAGACCCGGTTTCAACCGGATCTTCGCCACCCTTTGACCACGGATTGCAGCGAAGGATTCGCCACCCCGTGAGCGGAATGCCAAAGACTAGCCCGCGCTGCTGAAGCTGACCCAGGCCGTAGGCCGAGCAGGTCGGGTGATACTTGCAAACATCGCCGTAAAGCGGCGAAATGACCTTGCGATACACCTTCAGTAGTGCGATCAAAACATTGCGAGGCGTTAACCAAATGAACTCGGCGACTCTCATCGACGTCCATTCTTGTTTGCGGCCGCCTTGACGGCCTCAATTGCCTCTTCTCGAAGTCTAATCCAGGGGAGTTCGGCGGCACCCGGCAACGCACGAACCACAACATCCACGGATTTTGGAATCTCGAGCACCAACTCGCGGGCGATGTGCCGCAGGCGGCGTTTGACCAGGTTTCGCTGCACCGCACCCCCGACCGCCTTGGAAACCACAAAACCGAAGCGGGTTGCCGCTTCGGTTGATGGTTGAGATGCTACGTTCGCCACGATATGCTCGGTCGAATAGCGCGATCCGCCTTTGAATGCGTTGCGAAAGTCATCGGCTCGAGTGAGCCTGTTTTCACGTGCCAACAAGGCGAGGGCCTTAGGCCGATCGGTTATTTAGGCCGAGAGCTCGACGCGACCCTTGCGGCGACGTGCCGAAAGGATGGCGCGGCCGGCGCGAGTGCGCATGCGAAGACGGAAGCCGTGAGTCTTTGCGCGACGACGGTTGTTCGGCTGAAAAGTGCGCTTAGTCATAGTTTTTCACTCCAAGAGACCAGGGTGGAATCAAAGTCGTTGGTATCGGTGATCCGACGGTTGTTTGCGCCGAGCCGATTCCAAGCAGGGCAACCTGTTAAACCTACGCCAATTTCAACCGTTTGGTCAAGTCTTTGGGTCGAGCAGATTGCTAAACGAAAGAGTCTGCCAGACGACACGGTAACAATTTGGAAATGACACGCCGAGTAATTTGCATATTGCCGAAGCAATTGGGTTGACTATCTCAATGGCTTTCGAGCTCGGGGTTTTTAGGCCCCGAAGTTCAACCAAAACTTGAAGTTATCCACAGGCGGGCGATCCCCGAAGAAACTGTGGAAAACTTGACGTTCCCTGTGGATATGTAAGGAAAAGGCGCTATGGCTGAGCAAGAAGAGGTGTCCCGCCTGTGGACAACGCTCGTTGCCAACGTCGCCGCAGACGAACGAATGTCTGCCCAACTAATGGGCTTTTTAAACCTGGTGGAGCCTAAAGGTGTGCTCGGCGAGAGCATCTATCTTGAGGCACCAAACGAATTCACCAGAGGAATCCTCGAACACCGCATCGGTAGCATCATCCTGGATGCGCTTCGCCGCGACGCCGACAACTTGGATGTCACCAATTTCGCGGTAGTCGTCAACCCAAAGATCGAGCAGCCAATTGAGCGCCCGGTCGAGATAACTCCACCAGCCAGCGCGCCGGT
>JBEGJS010000007.1:0-4735 GCA_041184485.1 Actinomycetota bacterium
GAGGCAATCACGTTGGCCTCAGCCGGAACACCGCGCGATGCCGCAACGTAGATGAACTTAGGAAAAGTCACCACCGAGCCGCTGTTGAAGTAGGTGATGATGAAGTCGTCGAACGACAGCGAAAACGAGAGCAGCGCCGCCGAAATGATGCCAGGCAGCAGCAGCGGAAAAGTGATCTTCCAGAAGACCTGACGCGGGTTGGCATACAGGTCGCGGCCGGCCTCTTCGAGCTTTGGGTCGAGGGTCTGCACCCGGGCCTTGACGGTGACGACCACGAAGCTCAGGCAGAACATAATGTGGGCGATGATCACCGTGGTCATTCCGGCACCAAAGCCCGCGTTGAAGAACAGTCCGGCCAGACCGGCACCGAGCACGACCTCGGGGGTTGCCATCGGCAAGAACAACGAAAGGTTGACCATCGCGCGGGCACGAAACTGATAGCGAACCAGGGCGATGGCCAGCGCAGTGCCCAGCACCGTTGCCCCGAGGGTCGAGACCACGCCGATCAGAATCGAGTTGCCGAGAGCGTCACACACGTTTGGCACCGAGCAAACGTTAGCCCAGTGGCGAAGCGTGAAGCCCTCCCAGACGGTGTTCGAACGGGTCGAATCGTTGAACGAAAAGATGATCGTGTAGACAATCGGAATCAGCAAAAAGGTCAGCGCGAGAATCGAATAGATCGGTAGACCGAGCTTGCGAGGGCGGTGGCTCAAAGCAGATCCTCCGTTCCAGCCTTGCGAACATAAACAGAAACTAGGGCCACAATCACGGCCATCAGCAGCACAGATAATGCAGAAGCCGAGGGGTAATCCCAGTTCTGCAAGAAGTCGGCCTCGACCATGGTGCCGATCATCGAAGTCTTCGACGAGCCCAAGAAGTCACGGCTGGCGTTGACGTAGTCACCGGCGATCGGAATGAAGGTGAGCAGCGTGCCAGAGATGATGCCGGGCATCGAGATCGGCAAAGTGATGCGCCTAAAGATGCGGGCGGGGCTGGCATAGAGGTCTGACCCTGCCTCGAGCAGACGAATGTCGAAGCGCTCGAGCGTCGTATAGAGCGGCAGCGTCATGAACGGAATGAAGTTGTAGGTCAGACCAAAGATGACGGCCGCGTCGGTGCCCAAGAAAAACTGGTCAGAAGCGAGGATGCCGGTCGAGTGCAGGGTCGACATGATCCAGCTGCCATCAGAGAAGATCTGCTTCCAGGCGATGGTGCGCAGCAAGAACGAAATAAAGAATGGCGCGATGACAAGGGTCACCAGCAGTCGCTGAAGCATCGGTTTCGAGCGCAGGCGCACGCCGATGAAGTAGGCGAGCGGAAAACTGATGAGCAGGGCAAAGATGGTCGCAACCGTGGCGTAATAGAACGAGCGAGCAATCTGAGGCAGGTAGGTGCCGACCACGTAGGTGTAGTTCTCTACGTTAAACGCATACTGGTATGCGCCAATGGCACCCGAAGCGTCTGGAGCCTCGAGCGAAGTCGCGATAAGCGAGATTAGCGGCGTGAAGAAGAATAGGCCTAGATAAATGAGGCCTGGCGCCAGCAGGGCCCAAACGATTGCTTTATTTGACTTCTTGGCGCTGTCACCCTGGTTGGCCGGAGCGCTGCCGCCGAATGCCGCGAATGCCATCGCTAGGCCTCTACGGTGCCGTCGGGCAGGTCGGCGAGACCAAAGGAATGCTCAATCTTCCAGCTGACCCAAACCTGCGCGCCGAGCTCGACAACCGGCGACTTGCCGACGTTCTGCGCGAACACGGTTACCTCGCCGATGTTAGGAATCTCAATTAGGTACTGGTTGCTCACACCCGTGAAGCGGATGTCGAGAATCTCACCAGGCCCAAGCAGCACGCGGCCCGACTCGGCCTCAGGCTTGCTCTCGTGAAACGCCACCTTTTCGGGGCGCACACCGATGGCGATTTTGCCCGTGTGCTTCTCGGCGCGAGCCTTGTCGACGCTGATTTTGTTGCCACCGACATTAATGCTGATCGAGTTCTCGCTCGACTCGGCCACATCACCGACGAAGATGTTTGACTGGCCAAGAAACTTAGCCACGAAGGCGGTCTTCGGGCGGTCATAGAGCAACTCCGGCGCACCCATCTGCTCGATGTGACCCTTGTTCATCACGGCCACGGTGTCGGCCATGTCCATGGCCTCTTCTTGGTCGTGAGTCACGTGCAAAAAGGTCAGGCCAACCTCCATTTGAATCGCCTTGAGCTCGATTTGCATTTGGCGGCGCAACTTGAGGTCGAGGGCACCTAGTGGCTCGTCAAGCAGCAACAAGGATGGACGGTTCACGAGAGCACGAGCCAGCGCGACGCGCTGCTGCTGGCCTCCAGAGAGTTGCTGCGGGCGTCGCTGCGCTAGGTGACCGAGCTCGACGAGCTCGAGGGCTACCTGGGCCTTGCCTACCGGGTCGTCGATCTTGCGCTGGCGCAGACCGAACGCCACGTTCTCGAGCACGGTCATGTGCGGAAACAGCGCGTAGGACTGGAATACCGTGTTCACCGGGCGTTCGTGCGGCTTGGTGTCGGTGACATCCTGGCCCCCGATGAGCACTCGACCTGTGGTCGGGGTCTCTAGGCCGGCGACGATTCTTAGGGTCGTGGTCTTGCCACAGCCAGATGGGCCGAGCAGTGCGAAGAACTGCCCTGCGGGAATGTGCAGGTCTAGGTTTTCGAGTGCGGTGAAGCCCGGAAATTCTTTGCGAACGCCAACTAGGTCTAGGTCAGCGCCTGAGCTGGAAAGCGGCCCTGCCACTAAACCACACCGTTGGCTGCGTCAGACCAGGCCTTCGAGAATTCGTTGTCCTCTTTGACCGTGAGCGACCTAAAGTGGTGCAACTTGGTTGCAAAGGTGTCTGCCGACGGAAAGATCAACTCGTTTTTGGCAAGCGCTGGGTCTTTCTTGATCACGATTTCTCGAGCACCAAGCACCGGCGGAACATAGAAGACTCCGGCCAGCGCTAGCTCTGCCGCAACAGCTGGGTCGAAGTAGTAGTCCATGATGGCTTCGGCGTTTGCCTTGTGCTGCGAACCCATTGGCACGATGAAGTTATCGGTCGAAATAGTCGAACCAGAGTCCAGGAGAACGTATCCCAAAACGTCGCTGCCTAGCTCGACGTTGGCTCCGATGAGGTCACCGGCCCAGACGATACCTGCAACGGCGTCGCCGCTCTTGTAATCGTCGATGTACGAGTTGCCCTTGATCGAGCGAATCTGGCCATCCTTGACCAAACCGGTGAACTTGTCGAGCGTGTTGTGAAAGTCATCGGCGGTGAAGCTTGTGATGTCGATGCCATCGCCCATCATCATGACGCCGAGGGTGTCGCGCATCTCGCTCAGAACCTCAACCTTGCCCTTTAGCTCTGGCACCCAGAGGTCGGCCAACGAAGTTGGCGCATCCTTGCCGGTCAGCTTCTTGTAGTTTTCCTTGTGATAACCGATGGCGGCGATGATGCCCTTCCAAGGCAACGAGTGCTTGCGCTCTGGGTCAAAGTCGCCAAAGGTCGTCTTATAGACAGGGTCCATGTTGGCGGTCACGTTTGGCAGCTTGTCGTAGTCGAGTTCCTGCAGGTAGCCGTTGCTGATCAGGCGAGCGACCATCCAGTCGGTCAGACACATGGTGTCTGCGCCGGTGTCTTTGCCCGTTGCCAGCTGGTTCTTGATGCGAGCGAAGTAGGTGTTGTTGTCGTCAACATTGATGTTGTAGGTGACCTTGACGCCGCTCTTCTTTTCGAAGGCGTGGATGGTGGGGAACGATGAGTCCGACTCGCCATCCATGTAATACGGCCAGTTGTCCCAGATCACTGTCTTCTCGGTGTCGGAGATATCGGTGGCCGGGGTGAGGGTCTTGGTGCCACCGCCCGGCGAACATGCCGCCAGCAGCGCCGCCATAGAGGCCGCCATGCCGCCACCTAGCAGGGAGCGTCTGGTCATCTGCTGGCGTTTGGCCTGCTTGATGATCTCGCGCATCATTGGGTCTTGCGAAGGGACATTGTTCACGAATGACTCCTTTGAATCGATGGGCACCACTGCCCGCTCAACACGAAGACTGCGCAAAGACGCATCGCAAATATACTGCCACACCCCCAGCCAGTTGAAAGCCGCAATGGCAAAACCTGCCAGCGTTTTTTCGAGTCTGGGAATGCTACAAAAATCTCGTGCGCCTCACACTTGCGCCGACAGCAGTTCGGCTAGTGTGTGTCTTGGCTCGGTTGCGTGCCGGGCGAAGGAGAAAAATGAAAATCGCCGTACCCGCAGAGGTCAAGAACAGTGAGTTCAGAGTTGCGATAACCCCGGCCGGAGTGCACGAGCTTGTGCTTGGTGGCCACGAAGTCTTTATTCAAAAGGGTGCCGGCGTCGGGTCGGCCATCTCAGACGCCGAGTACCACGAAGCCGGGGCCACGATTCTGGCCGATGCGGCCTCAACCTGGGCAGCTGGCGAGATGGTGCTCAAAGTCAAGGAACCAATCGCTAGCGAGTACGGCTTTTTGCGACCAGGCCTGCTGCTATTCACCTACCTGCACCTAGCCGCCGATCTAGAGCTGACCAAGGCGCTGGTCGAAAACCAGGTCACGGCCATCGCCTACGAGACTGTTCAGTTGCCTTCTCGCCAACTCCCCCTGCTTGCTCCGATGAGCGAGGTAGCCGGACGCCTGTCGGTGCTGGTTGGCGCGCAGACCCTGATGCGCCAGAACGGCGGCAACGGAATGTTGCTCGGCGGAGTGCCAGGCACC
>JBEGJS010000008.1:0-2859 GCA_041184485.1 Actinomycetota bacterium
ATCTTGGCCAAAGACCACAAGTTTGGGTTTCGCACCCGTTCGCTGCACGCCGGTGCGGTGCCTGACTCGGCAGTAGGCGCCCGCGCGGTTCCGATCTACCAGACCACATCGTTCGTTTTTCAAAACACCCGCGATGCCGCCAACCTGTTTGCCCTGCAGAAGTACGGCAACATCTATAGCCGCATCGGCAACCCAACCGTTGCAGCTTTCGAAGAGCGCATCGCCAGCCTCGAGGGTGGCCTCGGCGCAGTTGCAACCGCGAGCGGTCAGTCGGCGGAGTTCATCGTGTTCGCAGCCCTCACCGGCACCGGCGACCACATCGTGGCATCCTCGCGTCTCTATGGAGGCAGCGTGACTCAGCTCGACGTAACCCTGCGTCGCTTCGGCGTTGACACCACCTTCGTCGCCGGTGACTCGATCGCCGACTTCGAGGCAGCCATTCAAGAGAACACCAAGTTGATCTTCGTTGAGCTCATCTCGAACCCTTCGAACAACGTCTCAGACATCGAGGCGCTCGCTGAGCTGGCGCACAAGCACCACATTCCGCTGGTCGTAGATGCCACCACGGCAACCCCTTACCTCTGCCGCCCGATCGAGTTCGGCGCAGACATCGTGATTCACTCGGCGACCAAATTCTTGGGCGGCCACGGCACGACCCTCGGCGGAGTAGTCGTGGATGCCGGTAACTTCCACTGGAACTCGGGCAAGTTTCCGACCTTCACTCAGCCCGTGCCGGCATACGGCGGTCTCGAGTGGTGGGGCAACTTTGGCGAGTACTCGTTCTTGACCAAGCTGCGCACCGAGCAGTTGCGCGACATCGGCCCGGCCTTGTCGCCATTCAGCGCCTTTCAATTGCTTCAGGGCGTCGAAACCCTTGCCCCGCGCATGCGTGAGCACGTTGCCAACGCCAAGGCTGTCGCTGAATGGCTCGAGGCCGACCCGCGCATCTCGTGGGTCTCGTATGCAGGGCTCAAGTCGCACCCAGACTTCAAGCTCGCGCAGAAGTACACCCCAGAGGGCCCAGGCGCAGTGTTCGCGTTTGGCATCGAGGGCGGCCGCAAGGTGGGCGAGAAGTTCATCAACTCGCTCAACCTGCTCAGCCACCTTGCCAACATCGGCGATGCCAAGTCGCTCGTGATTCACCCGGCCAGCACCACTCACCAGCAGCTCAACAGCGAGCAGCTGATCGAGGCTGGCGTGCCAGAAGACCTGGTTCGCATCAGCGTCGGCATCGAAGATGTCGAAGACATCATCTGGGACCTAGACAACGCACTAACCGATGCAACTGGGAGGACCCGATGAGCGCCGAGTCAAACTGGGAGGGTCCAAGCGCCAAAGACCGCCTGCGTATTCTGCAGGAGTCGCAGTCGATCGCAATCGTCGGTGCCTCGAACAATAAGGCCCGCGCCTCGTACTTTGTGGCTTCGTACCTAAAGACCTCGAGCCACTACAAGGTCTATTTTGTGAACCCGATGATCGACGAACTGCTCGGCGACCCGGTCTATAAGTCGCTCGCCGACCTACCTGAGGTGCCAGACATCGTGGATGTATTCCGCAAGCCTTCAGACACCCCGGCGATCCTCGAAGAGGCCGCCAAGCTGGGCTCGAAGACCTTCTGGCTGCAGCTCGGCATCAGCAACGACGATCTGCCTCCGTTGGCCGACAAGTTGGGCATCCAGTTGGTGATGAACCGCTGCATCAAGATCGAGCACGCGCGATTCCACGGCGGGCTGCACCTCGCCGGATTCGACACCGGTGTGATTTCGGCAAAGCGAGCCAAGGCCGAATAGCGTCAAAGAAGAAGTGCGTCGAACGCCAAACTCACTGGTTGGGTTTGGCGTTTGTCATTTGGCAGGCGGGTGTGCCGCCCGGCAGTCGGTGCCTGAATCGCGCCACCAGCGAGTAGCCGATTCGACTAGCCCAGGCCAGGGCGGGGGTCATGAACAACCAGCCGATGAAGGTCAGCAGCGGCTTGCGCTGAATGCGCAACAACATGCAAAAGCATTCGTGTCCGCCATATCGTCGGCCGTCCAAGACCAGCCAAACTCGTTCGCGGGCCTGCTGCTCGGTGAGTCGGTATCCGTGCAACTCGGTCAGCTGCCAGGCCAGAGCTCGCACCTTGGTCTTTGACTTTCGCTCCACATAGCGAGCCGCCGTGGTGCAGAAACCGCAGTCCCCGTCGAAAATCAAAATAGCCATCAGTGCCTAGAGTAGCCGAGCGAAGCGCTCGCCAATCAGGCGATAGCCCTCGGCGTTCGGGTGCAGCCCGTCGGGCATGAGGCCGTCATCCGCGCTCGAAAAAAGCTCGAGACCATTCAGATAGCGCAGGTTTGCGTCGCCTCGGCGTTCGACCACAGACTGCAGAATCTCACGGATGCCCTCGAGCGTCAGCTCGCCGATCCAGTCGAGGTCAGAAAACTCCGAACCGCGAACCTTGCCATCGGCTCCCGGCCGCGACGGCCCAGGATTCTGCTCGTGCGCCCCGCAGAAAATCGGTGAGATAAGCACAATCGGCGTGGTCGGGTGCTGTGCCCTAATCGCATCCAAGAACGAGTGCACGGCCGGTACGAAAACGCGCTTGTGCATGTGGCCGCCATTGACCGTGTTGATGCCGACCTTTAGCGTGATGAGATCGGCGGGCAGGCTGGCGATGTATTCGGCTGCGAAGTACTCGAGGTTCGCTGAGCCGGCCAGGCCCAGACTCGTCAGTTCGAGCCCTAGCTCGCGCGCCGCAACCACGGGCCAAACCCCAATCGGCTCATCGGCCTCCATGCAGTGGCTGATCGACGATCCGTAGTGAACCCAGCGAGGATGCGTCACCGGCGCGGCAGCCAGCGGGGCATCCGCGGTTAGGTCAAC
>JBEGJS010000009.1:0-9048 GCA_041184485.1 Actinomycetota bacterium
ACTCGCTGGGCGATGCGTGCAGGCAGCAGGTTGGCGAATCGGTAGAAAAGCCAGGTGAGCCGCAGCAGAACGCGGCGGGTGCCCTCCATGGCGGGCTCAGAGACAGCATTCAGCAGGATGCGCGCTCGCGCCGAACCCTGGTTGCGGGCGCCCTGGCCGGCGACCAGCAGGGTTCCGAACGAGTGGCCCATCATGATCGGCTTTTCGGTGAGGTTCAGGGTAGGTAGCCAGGCGTCTGCCCACTCGAGGTAGTTGTCGATCGAGTGCTTCTTGACCAACGGCTCAGAGTGGCCGTAGCCAGGCAAGTCGGGCACGATGAGGTCGAAGTCTGGCAAGGCTCCGACGATAGCCTCAACGCCCTCGTGTGTGCCTCGGTAGCCGTGGAACATCACGATTGTGCCGAGCGATGGTTCGGTGGCCGGATAAACCCAGTACTGAATCTTCGAACCGAGCGCGGTCGATTCGTGGCGGGTTGCCCTGGCGACGGCTGCGTCGACGAGCTTCGCGGTTGGATTCGGCATGACTTCAGTCTATTCGCGAGGGATTTTTGTGCGCAGATTCTGCTGGCTAAACCGAGAAGTACTTGGCCTCTGGGTGGTGCAGAACCATCGCGTCGGTCGACTGTTCGGGGTGCAGCTGCAACTCTTCGCTAAGCGTCACGCCGATGTTCTCTGGCTTGAGCAACTCGACCAGCTTGACGCGGTCTTCGAGCTCGGGGCAGGCCGGGTAGCCGAACGAATAGCGCGCGCCACGGTAGTCGAGCTTGAACAGGTCGGTGACGTTGGCCGGGTCTTCGGCAGAGAAGCCCAGCTCTTCGCGGATGCGCGCGTGCCAGAACTCGGCGAGAGCCTCGGTCAGCTGCACGGTCAGGCCGTGTAGTTCGAGATACTCGCGGTATTCGTTGCGCGCATAGAGGTCGGCGGTGACCTCGGAGACGCGACCGCCCATCGTCACCAGCTGGAATGGCACAACGTCTACCTCGCCCGATTCCTTGCTTCGCACAAAGTCGCTGAGGCAAAGGTGGCGGTCGCGGGCCTGGCGCGGAAACTTGAAACGCATGCGCTCGGTGCCCGGTACGCCGCCCGAACCGCCATCCATGGAATTTTCTGGACCGTGGTGCAGAATCACGAGGTCGTCGCCGTCGCTGACCGCCGGAAAATACCCGTAGGCAACCGCGGCCTCAAGAATGCCACCGGTCTGAATCCGATCTAGCCATTCGCGCAAACGCGGACGACCCTCGGTTTCGACGAGCTCCTCGTATGAAGCTCCATCGTCGGCGCGCGAGGGCTTGAGGCCCCACTGGCCCATGAAGGTCGCTCGCTCGTCGAGGTAGCCGGCATAGTCGCGCAGCGGAATGCCCTTAACCACTCGGGTGCCGAGGAACGGTGGCACCGGAACCTCGTTGGTTGCCGAAACGTCGGAGCGGTCGGGAATTAGGTCTGGAACGGTGCGAACCAGCAGGCTCTTTGGCTCGACAAGGCGCTTCTTGAGCGGCGGCAGGGTCACGGAGGTGTCGCCTCGCTTGATCTTGACCAGCGCGTCCATGAGTCGAAGGCCCTCGAATGCGTCGCGAGCGTAGCGAACCTCACCATCGAAGATCTCGGCTAGATCCTGCTCGACGAACGCTCTGGTCAGGGCCGCTCCCCCGAGAATCACCGGCCAACGCTTTGCGACGCCGCGCAGGTTCATCTCTTCGAGGTTCTCACGCATCACTTGGGTAGACTTCACAAGCAGGCCGCTGAGCCCGATTACGTCTACCGAGTGCTCCTCGGCGGCGCGCAGAATCTCGCTGATCGGCTGCTTGATTCCGAGGTTGACGGTTTCGAATCCGTTGTTGCTAAGGATGATCTCGACGAGGTTCTTGCCGATGTCGTGCACGTCACCGCGCACCGTTGCCAGCAGGATTCGACCCTTTCCGGCGTCTGTGGTCTTCTCCATGTGAGGTTCTAGGTAGGCGACGGCGGTCTTCATTGCCTCGGCAGATTGCAGCACGAACGGCAGCTGCATCTCGCCCTTGCCAAACAGATCGCCCACGATCTGCATGCCCTTGAGTAGGTGCGCGTTAATGATTTCGAGGGCCGGCTTGGTCTGCAGGGCCTCGTCGAGGTCTGCCTCGAGTCCCTTGCGTTCGCCGTCGATGATTCGGCGCTCTAGTCGCTCGTCGATCGGCAGGGCGGCGAGCTCCTCGGCGCGAGACTTGCGGGCAGATGCAGAGTCGACGCCGCTGAACACATCCAGGAATCGAGTGAGCGGGTCGAAGCTAACGTTGCCGTCGGCGTCGTATTCGCGTCGGTCATAGACGAGGTCTAGCGCGGCCTTGAGCTGCTCTTCGGGAACCTGGGTGAGCGGCATGATGCGTGCGGCGTGCACGATGGCGCTGCTCAGGCCGGCCTCGGTGCACTCGTGCAAGAACACCGAGTTCAAGACGTGTCTGGCGGCCGGGCTCAGGCCAAACGAGATGTTCGAGATACCCAGGGTGGTCTGCACGCCAGGGTATGCGGCATTGAGGCGTCGAATCGCCTCGATGGTCTCGAGGCCGTCGCGGCGAGTCTCGTCTTGACCGGTGGCGATCGGAAACGTCAGGGTGTCGACGACGATGTCATCGAGGGTTAGGCCCCAGTTGCCGGTTAGGTCTTGGATGAGCCTGTCGGCAATTGCAAACTTGGTCTCTGCCGTGCGGGCCTGGCCCTCTTCGTCAATCGTGAGGGCGACTACCGCTGCTCCGTGCTCCTTGACGATCGGCATGATGCGGGCGAAACGTGAGTTTGGTCCGTCGCCATCCTCGTAGTTGACCGAGTTGACCATGGCGCGACCGCCGAGGCATTCGAGACCGGCCTCGAGCACGGCGGGTTCGGTTGAGTCGAGCACGAGCGGAAGGGTCGTGGATGTGGCCAGTCGACTGACCAGCTCGCGGGCATCGCGCACGCCGTCTCGGCCAACGTAGTCGACGCAGACGTCGAGCAGGTGGGCGCCCTCGCGGGTCTGAGACTTGGCGATCTCGAGGCACTCATCCCAGTTTTCGGCTAGCAGCGCCTCGCGAAACGCCTTCGAACCATTGGCGTTGGTGCGTTCACCAATCGAGAGGTAGGTCATGGTCTGGTCGAACGGCTGGTGCTGATAGAGGCTCGAGAGGCCCGGCTCGCTGACCGTCGCCGGCCGGGTTGGGGTGAGGTTCTTCACCGCGGCCGCGAGTTCGGCGATGTGTTGGGGTGTGGTGCCGCAGCAGCCGCCAACGAGGCCGGCTCCGTAGTCGCGCACGAAGTGGGCCTGCGCGGTGGCCAGCTCGCCCGGAGTCAGCGGATAGTGCGCGCCACCCGGGCCGAGCACGGGTAGCCCAGCGTTGGGCATAACGACTATGGGCAGTTTCGAGAAGCGGGCCAGGTAGCGCAGGTGCTCGCTCATCTCGGCCGGGCCGGTGGCGCAGTTGAGGCCAATCACGTCGATGCCCAGCGCGGTGAGCGTGGTCAGGGCCGCGCCGATCTCGCTGCCGAGAAGCATCGTGCCCGTGGTCTCGATGGTGACCGAGACGATGATTGGCAGGGGTTGCGCGGCAGCGGTCATGGCCCGCTTAGCGCCAACGACCGCCGACTTTGCCTGAAGTAGGTCTTGAGTGGTCTCGATGATCACCGCGTCGACGCCGCCGTCGATTAGACCGGCCACCTGCTGCTGATAGGTGTCGCGCAGCGTGGCGTAGGCAGCGTGGCCCAGCGACGGCAGCTTGGTGCCCGGGCCGACCGAGCCGAGCACCCAACGTGGCTGCTTCTCGGTCGAGTGCAAGTCTGCGGTCTCGCGCGCGATTTCGGCTCCCGCGCGGGCCAACTCATAGATTCGCGACTCGATGCCGTATTCGGCCAGGTTCGCGAGGTTTGCGCCGAAGGTGTTGGTCTCAATAGCCTCGGCGCCGGCCTTGAGGTAGCGCGAGTGAATCGACCGAATGATGTCTGGCCTGGTTACGTTGAGGACCTCGTTGCATCCCTCGTGGTTCTCATAATCGGCGAGGGTCGGATTCGACTCCTGGATCATGGTGCCCATGGCGCCGTCGCCTACGACAACTCGGGTGCGAACAGCGTCGAGCAGGGCCTGTGAACGGGGATTAAACATGTGCCTCAAGTTTATCGCCGAGGGCCGCAGCCCCAGCTTTGATTACTCGTTGCTACAAAGCGGATAACGACCATCGGCGGCACGCCTAAAATTGCCTTGATGAGCATTCACCACCCAGACCGGCCAACCCTTTCGTACGAGTTCTTTCCGCCTAAGGACGACTCTGGCGACGCCCTGCTGTGGAGCTCTTTCGACGCATTGCTCAAGACCTCGCCAGACTTCGTCTCGGTGACCTATGGGGCCGGCGGTACCAATCAGGCTCGCTCGATCTCGGTGGTCGAGCGCATGGCCCAAAACGTGGCCACCGTTGGCCACCTGACCGCCGTCGGGGCCACTCGCGCTAAGACTCTTGACCTGCTGCGCGATTTCGAGGCGGCTGGCGTTGCCGGCATCCTTGCCCTGCGGGGCGATTCGCCCAAAGACAACCCGGATGCGCTTGCCCAGGGCGAGATCAAGACGGCCCTCGAGCTCGTCGAACTGTCTGAGGCCAACACCGGTCTCGACATCGGCGTCGCGGCGTTTCCTGAGATCCACCCAGAGTCGCCAGATCTGGCGCACGACATCCGAGTTTTGAAGCTCAAGCAAGACGCAGGCGCAACCTTTGCCATCACCCAGCTGTTTTTTGACTTGGATGCGTACGCGCGCTTCGTGTCTGCGGCGCGCGAGGCCGGGGTCACGATTCCGATCATCCCCGGCTTGATGCCGATTTCTAACGCCAAGCAGGTGTTGCGCATGGCAGACCTCAGTGGCGCCAGCATTCCGCCTCGCCTACTTAATGATCTTCAAACCGCCCAGGATGACCAGTCGGCGCGACGGGTTGGCATGGCCTTTAGCGTCGAGTTCGGGCGTCGCCTTTTGGCCGAGGCTGCCGCGCCCGGGCTGCACATTTTCTCGCTCAACAGCCACATCGCCGCCCTCGAGCTCGCCACGGGTGTTGGCCTCGCCTAAGCCGTCGGTTGCTGGGTCTAGTCTGGCTCTGTGAACGAATCCGCGCCTACGCTAGACCTTTTTCCCCTCCCATCATGGGCTCAGCGAGTGGTGGTCTTTGACACCGAAACCACGGGCCTGAGCCTCACCAACGACCGAATCGTCACCGCCTGCGCCATCGAGCTCGACGCCGCCGGCCAGGTCGTTGGCGAGAGGCGCGAGTGGCTCGCTAACCCTGGCATTCCGATTCCCCCGATTGCAACCAGTGTGCACGGCATCACCAACGAGATCGCCGCGCGCGACGGCAGGCCAGCGGCTGAGGTCATCGGTGAGATTCTCGAGGCTCTTCGCGAATACCTGAGCCAGGGCGTCGCGGTTGTCGCCTACAACGCGCCGTACGACTTCACGATGCTTCACCACGAGGCCATTAGGCACGGTTTCGATCCCCTCGACTCCCCCGCTCCGGTTATCGACCCGCTTGTGATCGACAAAAAGCTCGACAAGTGGCGCAAGGGTTCGCGCAAGCTCGAGGCGGTTGCTCCGCTCTACGGCGTCTCGCTCGACAACGCGCACACCGCGGCAGACGACGCCATCGCAGCTGGCCGGGTGGCTCAGGCCATCGCCAAGAAGTACGCCGCAGAGTTGCCGAGTGACGCCATGGCCATGCACGACGCTCAGGTTGCCTGGAGTCGCGAGCAGGTGCTCAGTTTTATCGCCTGGAAGCAAAAGACCGAGCCAGACTTTCACGACGAGCCAGGCTGGCCGGTCAAGCCAACCTAGGCCGAGAACTTAAACCGAAAACCCCGACCATTGGTCGGGGTTTTCTAAGTCTGTCGAACCAGCGCTGTTTAGCTGAAGTTCTTGTAGCGAGCGTTGAAGCGCTCGACGCGACCTGCGGCATCCATGATGCGCTGCTTGCCGGTGTAGAACGGGTGCGACTCCGACGAGATTTCAACGTCGAAGACTGGGTAGGTGTTGCCGTCTTCCCACTCGATGGTCTTGCTGCTGGTGACGGTCGAGCGAGTCAGGAATGCAACGCCCGAAGCGAGGTCACGAAAGACGATCTGCTCGTACTTTGGGTGAATGTCGGCCTTCATAGTGCTCTTTCTTGAGAAAAACTTTGGGGTTCGGTGCAATCGGCACCAAGGGAAAACTATACCAGAACCGAGGCCCTAGTGCTAGTGATGGCGAACCGAAAAACGACCGCCGTGCTTCTCGACCTCGAGCGACAGCCCGTATGCCTCAGAAAGCTTGAGCGAGGTGATGGTCGAGTCGATCTCACCGGCGGCGAAAATCTGGCCATCAACCACAATAAGCGCGTGGGTGAATCCGGTCGGAATCTCTTCTAGGTGGTGCGTGACCATGACGATCGCCGGCGCGTCTGGCGAGGTTGCATAGTTGCCGATAACTCGGATGGTCTCTTCGCGCGACTTCAGGTCGAGGCTGGCGACGGGCTCGTCGAGCAACAGCAACTCTGGGTCGGTCATCACGGCGCGCGCAATCTGAACGCGCTTCTTCTCGCCGTCACTCAGGGTGCCAAACGAGCGGTCGGCGAGGTCGCCTAGCTGCCATTCGTTGAGCACGCGGTGGGCGCGACGCTCGTCGATAGCGTCGTACTCCTCGTTCCAGCGACCGGTGACACCGTATGACGCGGTCATCACAGCGTTCAAGACGGTTTCGGTGTTGGGGATTCGGCTTGCCAGCGAGCTTGAGGCGAAACCGATTCGGGTTCGCAGTTCGAAGACGTTGACCTTGCCGAGCTCTTCATCCAGGATGACGGCCTGACCAGAGGTGGGCTGAATCTGAGCTGCGGCAACGCGCAGCAGCGTGGTCTTGCCGGCGCCGTTTGGCCCAATGATGACCCAGCGCTGGTCAGGCCAGACCTCCCAGTGCACGTTGTTGACAATGGGGCGATCGTTTCGGACAACCGAGACCTCGTGGAGGCGAATAGCTGGGGTCATAAAAGTAGCCTAAGCGATGCCCTGCCTGGGCTAGCCGATTGCCCTGCGATAAACCTCAATGGTTTTCTCGGCGATCGAATCCCACGAGAAAAGCTGCTCGGCGCGGCGACGACCGGCGGCACCGAATTCGGCGATCCTCGGGTTTTCGAGCATCTCGTTGAGGGCCGCGGCAAAGTCGGCGACGAACTTAGCTTCGTCCAGCGGCTTGCCGCTGCCATCCTGGAGCTGTTCGATCGGCACCAGCAGGCCGGTCTCGCCGTGTGAGACGACCTCTGGAATGCCACCGGTTGCGGTTGCCACGACCGGGGTCGAGCAGGCCATGGCCTCTAGGTTGACGATTCCGAGTGGCTCATAGATCGATGGGCAGGCAAACACGGTTGCGGCCGAGAGCATCGCGATGAGCTCGGGGCGGCTCAGGTGCTTTTCGACCCAGATGACGTTGTCGCGCACCTTGCGAAGCTCCTCGACCAGGTCGGTCACCGTCTGCTGGATCTCCTTGGTGTCAGGGGCGCCGGCGCAGAGCACGAGCTGAACGTCGCTCGGCAGCTCGCGCGCGGCCTTGAGTAGGTATGGCAGGCCCTTCTGCTGGGTGATTCGGCCGACGAAGACGACGCTGCGCTGATCTGGGTTTACGCCGTTGGCGCGCACCAGATCTGGGTTGTTCGCCGACTGAAACGCATCGAGGTCAATGCCGTTGTGCACGACGCTCACCTTGGCTGGGTCAATCTGCGGGTAGGCGCGCAGGATGTCGTTGCGCATGCCGTCTGAGACCGCGATGATGCCGGTTGCGCCTTCGTAGGCGGTGCGCTCGACCCACGACGAAAGGCGGTAGCCGCCGCCGAGCTGCTCTTCTTTCCAGGGGCGCAGCGGCTCGAGGCTGTGGGCGGTGATCAGGTGCGGAATCCCGTGGAGGCGGCCGGCTACCTGCCCGGCGAAGTTTGCGTACCAGGTGTGCGAGTGCACGAGGTCTGCGCCTGCGATGTCGCTGACCATGGCCAAATCGGTGGCCATCGTTTGCACTGCGGCGTTTACAGAATCAAACTCGGATGCGTGGCGATACGCGAAGGTATCGGTTTCGTCACGATCCTCACCGAAGGCGCGCACCTGCACGTCGATGTGTTTGCGCAGCACTCGCACCAGCTCGGCAACGTGCACACCAGCACCGCCGTAGATGAATGGCGGATATTCCTTGGTAATCAGGTCGATTCTCATAGCGTCATAGTAGTTGGTTTGCCGCAGTTTCCCGCTAGCATTTCAGTCATGACGCGTGTATTTGGAATGGTCCTAGCCGGTGGCGAGGGTAAGCGGCTTATGCCACTTACCGCCGACCGTGCAAAGCCTGCGGTGCCCTTCGGAGGTTCATACCGCCTGATCGACTTTGCTCTCTCGAATTTGATCAACTCGGGGCTTCGTCGCATCGTTGTTCTGACCCAGTACAAGTCGCACTCGCTCGACCGCCACATCTCTCAGACCTGGCGCATGTCTCCCCTGCTCGGCTCATATGTTGCCTCGGTGCCAGCGCAGCAGCGCCTCGGCAAGCGTTGGTTCTCGGGCTCGGCCGATGCCATTTTGCAGTCGATGAACCTCCTCTCGGATGAGCGCCCAGACATCGTTGTCGTAGTTGGTGCCGACCACGTCTACCGCATGGACTTCGAACAGATGGTCAAGGCGCACATCGAGTCTGGACGCGGAGTCACTGTTGCGGCCATTCGTCAGCCGATCTCGCTGGCCAACCAGTTCGGCGTCATCGAGGTCGACGCCAAGGACCCAACCGCCATCGCGGCCTTCCGCGAGAAGCCAAAGGACCCCAAGGGTCTGCCAGACTCTCCCAACGAGGTTCTTGCCTCGATGGGCAACTACGTCTTCAGCGCTAAGGCCCTGATCGACGCAATCGAACACGACGGCACGCTCGAAGACTCGAGCCACGACATGGGTGGAGACATCGTTCCCTACTTCGTGAGCAAGGGTGACGCCGGAGTCTATGACTTCACCTACAACGAGATTCCGGGCTCGACCGAGCGCGACCACAGCTACTGGCGCGACGTGGGAACCATCGACT
>JBEGJS010000010.1:0-4724 GCA_041184485.1 Actinomycetota bacterium
AGTTGGCACGCTCGAAGTCTGCCATAAAAGAGAAAAGCCCCCAAACTCGTGAGAAGTTTTGGGGGCTTTCGTGCACCCCCTGGGACTTGAACCCAGAACCCACTGATTAAGAGTCAGTTGCTCTGCCGATTGAGCTAGAGGTGCTTGCCGCGCGATTCGCGCAACGAGATAAAACATTACCAAAAAGCCGCGGCTATTGCCAGACGAGGGCGTGCAGACGGCATCCTCGTTTGGATAGACTCAAGACACATCACGACCCAAAAGGATTCAAAGTGAACGAGTTCAGACTTGAGGTTGGCGCTACTGCCCCGGACTTCGCCCTGCTAAACCACGACAACGAGACCATTTCGCTTGCTTCTTTCAAGGGCCAGAAGGTCATCGTTTACTTCTATCCAGCGGCTTCGACCCCCGGCTGCACCAAAGAGGCCTGCGACTTCAACGACAACCTGAACCCGCTCAAGGCCGCCGGCTACACCGTGGTTGGCATCTCGCCAGACGAGACCAAGAAGCTGCTCAAGTTTCACACCGACCAAGACCTCAACTTCAACCTGTTGAGCGACCCAGACATGGGAGTTCACAAGGCATACGGCGCCTATGGCAAGAAGTCGCTCTACGGTCGCGAATACGTTGGCGTGCTTCGCTCGACCTTCGTGGTCAACGAGGATGGCAAAATTGCCCTCGCCCTCTACAACGTAAAAGCCACCGGTCACGTGACCATGCTGCGCAAGCAGCTGGGCATCTAGCGCTGGTTGAGTTGGGCGCTGGTTGAGCGCCTAGACGTCGCCGCGAGTGCGGTCGAGCACGGGCTTCGAGAAGGCTAAACCAAGGGCAGCAACCGAAACCAGGATGAGCGCCGAGCCGATCCAGAAACCGGCTGCCGCGCCTTCACCAGTGAAGCTGCCCCACGCAATCGCCAGCTGGCAGGTTTGCCAAAACACGATCGCCGAGCGCGACCAGCGCGCATGCTTGAGCAGGCCGCGGATGGCCGCCACCAGGAATGCGGCCACTGCGAAGAACAGGACCACGAGCGAAATCATCGCCGAAACCAGCTTTGACTCCCCCGCAAAAATCGCAACCACGTAGGTCACGCCGTAGCCCGCGACCACCAGAGCCTCGATTGCGACGATTGCCGCGAGAATCAGCAGGCTGATGGGCTGCGAACGGGTGCTTTTCGACATGAAATTCCTAAAAACTATTGCCAAATCGGCGGCGGTATGAAACCATTTTCTAAGTAAACACGACTCGAAAACGCCTTTCTCGCGTGAATTTCTGAGGTTTACACAAAAGATTTTCGATGGCGCCGATGCCTCACTCTTCGTATCGCTAGATAAAGGAATAACGCATGGATATGCAGTGGCTGAATCAGTCCCGTTGCCTCACCGAAGACCCTGAGCTTTTCTTTCCGGTTGGCAACACCGGCCCTGCAGTTGACCAGATCGAGCAGGCCAAGGCAGTCTGCCGCGAGTGCTCCGTTTCGGTTCAGTGCCTTGAGTACGCCATCAAAGAGAACCAAGACACCGGCGTTTGGGGTGGCCTGAGCGAAGACGAGCGCAAGTCGCTCAAGCGCAAGTACGCCCGCGCGCGTCGCGCATCCTAGTTTTTAGAGAAAAAGACCCGTTCTTGCGAGAGCGGGTCTTTTCGTTTAAGCGGATGCTCCGAACTACAGCGGAATCGAAATGACAACCTTGGTGCCGCCGTCAGAAGGCGAAAGCCAGCTGATCGTGCCGCGAAGCTCGCCCGTGATTAGGGTGCGAATGATCTGAGTGCCGAGGCCCTCGACCACCTGACCGTCATCGAGGCCCTTGCCGTTGTCTGCAACGGTGATGAAGAGCTGCTTTTGGCGGCGCTCGGCGCTGACCGCCACGAGTCCGCCGCTGCGGCCGGCAAGGCCGTGTTCGACGGCGTTCGAGATGAGCTCGGTGAGCACCACCGCCAACTGGGTCGCCACCTCGCTCTTAAGTTGCCCAAACTTGCCGTCGACGAATACGTTGACGGAGGTGTGCGTGGTGGCGGCAAGTTCGCTCACCGACATGCGAACGCGGTCGAACACTTCGTCGAAGTTGACGTCTTGGGCGAGGCCTTCGCTGAGTGTGTCGTGCACCAGCGCGATCGCCGCCACCCGGCGCTGAGCCTGGGCAAGCGACTCGCGCACCTCTTGGCTGGTCGAGCGCCTCGACTGAATGCGAAGCAGGCTTGCAACCGTTTGGAGGTTGTTCTTCACACGGTGGTGAATCTCGCGAATCGTCGCATCCTTGGTGATTAGCTCACGCTCTTGGCGGCGCAGGTCGCTGACATCGCGGCTCAACACCAGGGCGCCGATGCGCTTGCCCTCGCGCTTGAGCGGCACCGCTCGCACAGAAAGAGTGACGTTCTTTGACTCAACGTCGGCCCGCCAGGATGCCTTGCCGGTCAGAACGACGGGCAGGGTCTCTTCGATGCTCTTGACGTGGAGGGCGTTGGTGACCGACTCGACCAATATCTGACCTTCGAGCTCACCCTCGACACCCAACGCCGAGTATGCCGAGAAGGCATTTGGATTGGCAAAGGTGATGGTTCCTTCGGCATCGAGGCGAACCATGCCGTCGTTCACGCGGGGAGCACCTCGGCGAGGGCCCGTGGGGTTGCTGAAGTCTGGGTAGGTGCCATCGACGAGCATCTGCAGCAGCGCGTTGCCGGCATCCTGGTATTCGATCGAGATGCGGGTCGGCGTGCGCAGTTCGGCGAGGTTGGCGTGCCTCGTGATCACGGCGATTGGGGTCTCAGACACCTCTTCGCTTCGGGCGCTCAGGCGACGGCGAACTGGAACCGCGACTACTCGCTGAGGCGAACCGCCGGGCTCGCTCGAAACCGGGCCGCCAGAGGCAACCTGCTGACCTGTCTCGAGCGCCTTGCGAATCAGGTTTGCCCACTCGCGGCTCGGAGCCTGGCCGCTGATATCGCGATAGAAGATTGTTGCCGCACTCGACGGGCGCGCGTGCCCGACGGCCACGAACTCGCCGTTTTCGCTGGGAATCCAGGCGACAAGGTCGGCCATCACGAGGTCGGCGACGAGCTGCCAGTCGGCGGTGATGCGCTGCATCCACTCGGCTTCGGCGTTGCTCAGGCCGCCAAACCGCTTGTTGAGATCGCGCAAAGACATGAGACGAGTCTAGCCACCGCCGCTGGCTGTCACTAAGGCAAGCAGCTGCCTGAGGCCCGCCGTTGCATCCGAACGGCGGCGACGCAGAACCACGGGACGACCCTCCATTTGGGCCAGATCGAAGGCGAATCGATCGTCCGCGATGACTGCATCGAGTTCGAAGCCGGCAAGGTCGAAGGTTGCCTGCTGAACCTCACGAACGGAATGCAGCCCCGGCCTTGCCCGGTTCAAGACCGTGATGACGTGCCGCGCTCCAAGGTCTCGAAGCACTGCTGCAGCCTCGATTAGCCTGCTCACCCCCGCGAGCGAAGGTTCGGCTATCAACACGGTTGCAGCGTCGACGGCGCAGATCGATGCCAAGAGTTCATGGCAACCCGAGCCTGCGCTCTGCCCAAGAACCGCTTTGGTTGGAATCGGCGGGGTGTCGATGAAGACAAGGTCGAAGTGTGCTTTGGCCAGCTCGAACAGCGTTTCGACCCGGCCAGGCGTGACCTCCGAGATGAGAGAGTCTCTGGCCAGCCCTGTGATTAGGCGAAGATTGCGCGGCCGCACTTCGTGATACTCAACAATCTTCATCAATTGCTCAGAGTCGAGCCTGCCCTGACCCGCGAGCCGCATGGCCGCGGCCAAGCCCGATGCCGCCGAGTCTAGGCCGAAGCAAAACCTCAAGGCTGGGGCTGCGGTGTCGAGGTCGATCGCAAGAACACGTTTGCCGTTTTTGGCAGCCAATGCGGCCAGGTTTGCCGTTAGCGACGTGCGACCGGGAGCGCCACTAGTTCCTGCGATAGCGACCAAGGCCGCGTTCTGGTGCATTACCTTGTTGAGGTCGCGACCACCGCGAGCTGCTGCGACTCTGCTATAGCCGACAGCACACCGGCAACCTCCGACTCCTCGATGAGCAACTCGGCACTAAAGGTCTCGTGGCCACCTAGCGATGAACCAGTGGACTGGATGGCCAAGATGGTGGCGGCAAGCGCCAAGATGGCGGACTCGGCGTTTGGCTGGGTTGGCGAGCCCCACAGGTCAACGCGAGCGCCAGCACGAAGTGCTGTGGCTGGCCTCACCGCGAGAGGAATCGAGAGGCTCGTTGTGGTGGATGCGTTCGCACCTGCAAAGTCTGAGGCTCGCACAAGGCTGCCCGGCACCAACACCCTGGCGGCAAAGACCGTGCCTTGCTGTGCAAGTGCCTCGAATCCACTTGCTCCTAGATATCCGCTTGGATTCGCTCCAAAGTTGGCCTCAACTTCGGTGAAGTCAGCCGAGGATACCGGTTGGCCTGTCACGAATTGTTCTTTGGTGATCAGGTAGCCCTCTTGGCTCGGTCTCAGCGAGGTGAAACCGAGCGCCATCAGCGCGATGGCTCCAGCGGCCAAGGCAAGCGTCAGAGCCCTGCGGCCATCGAGTAGGTTGCGATCTCGAATAAACCTGGTCGCGCTGCTCCACCGGCCGCCATCGCCCGAGCCGACGGCTGACCGCACTGGGCGAGGCTTGATTTTTCGCATCGGGTCACTCTGCCAGACGCGCGTTTAGGCCCGCTGTGGTTATCCACAGCACGCGGATGGCGGCCCACGGCAACTCGAGCAGC
>JBEGJS010000011.1:0-4304 GCA_041184485.1 Actinomycetota bacterium
GTTTACCAAGGTTTCAGTGAGTGATAACCTCGCCGATGCCGTTGATGGTCGAAACGTGAATCCAGTCGATGCTCATCTGAGCCTTGGACAACGCTGGGTCGATTGGGCCAGGAAAGTTGCCACCCATCGCCAGGTTCACCAGGATGAAGAACTCGTGGTCAAACACCCAGTCGGCGTCGTACTTGTTTTCGGTGTGGTAAGCCACGCCGTCGACGTACCAGGTGATTTGATCTGGCAGCCAATCGATCGCATAGGTGTGGTAGCCACTAGCCCAACCGCCAGCAACAGTGCCGGTGCCACCGCGGCCACCGCCACCGGAGTTTGGTCCGTGTAGGGTGCCATAGGTCGTGCTCGGGTCTTTGCCTAGCAGTTCGGTGATGTCGATCTCGCCACAGCCGGGCCAGCCCCACTGCGAAATGTCAGAACCAAGCATCCAGAATGCCGGCCAGGTGCCAGCGCCATCCGAGGCCTTGATTCGTGCCTCGATGCGGCCGTACTTGAAGCCGACCTTGTCTTGTGTCACAAGCTTCGAGCTGATCCACTCGCATGGCGCCTTGTAGTAGCAGTTGTAGGCGTTCGCGCCTGCGGTCTTAGCGTCGAGGGTTAGGTTGCCGTTGCCGTCGGTGGTGGCAAGGCTACCGAGATACCACTGTCTCTCGTTGTTGCCCCAACCCTTGTTTCTGAACGCGGTGCCATCGCCCTCTTGTGGGGTCCAAGTTGCACTGTTGTAGCTAGCGCCGGCAGCACCATTGAAGTCTTCGCTCCAAATCTGCTGATAGACGCGGCTCTTCTTGCCAATCGCTACGGCGTTAGAACTCACGCGGCTCGGCAGGTAGCCCTTGAGGCTGATCGTCAGCTCGACGCCAACCTGGTTGTCTTCGTCGGCAGTTGCCACGGTGTAAGTGTCGGCGTTTACGGTGTTAGCCACCGCAAAAGGCGGGTGCTGCCACTGGTACGCGATCGTTGCGCCGGCGGGCTGAATCTTAGGCAGCGAGTTGACTTTGAGCACGCTGTTGGTGCCATCGGTGAAGCCAATCGCGGGTTTTCCGATAACTTGGATGCGGCCAAGCGTGAGGGCCTTTGAGGTGGCGGTCAACTTCTTGCCGCCAGCAAACTTTGCGGTCTCCACCACGCGCAGCAGCTTGCCAAGCTGGCTCGCGGCAACCTTAAACGAGGATGACGTCGCATGGGCGACGGCCTTGCCATCGAGCGTCCAGGCATATGTCTTCGAAGCGCTCGCCGACCACTTGCCGGCGACAGCCTTGACCACGGTTCCTGTGCCCGCGTATGCCGGCAGCGTGGGGGCTGCGAGCAGCTTCGGTGCTGGCGCGCTGATGGCGGCCGTCGGGTTGAGCGTCAGTGCGAGCAGTGCGCCGATGGCTAGGCCGATTAGTGACTTGCGAGGCATCCGTGTTGTCTTTCTGTTAAGTAACTCAGGGGTGAGATTCGTGCGAATCCCACCCCTGAGTCGTTGCCGGTCGAGCGGGCTCAACCTGCGTTTGGTTTTACTTGATTACTAGCGAGGTCTTCACGGTCTTACCAGAGACGGTCACCGAGATGGCCTTGGTTCCCTTGGTAGTTGCGAAAGTGAAGGACTGCGCAGCGGCCATAACCGACTTGGTGACTGGCTTGGCGCCGGTGATCGAAATCGTGGCCTTCTTGCCGGCCGCGTTGTTGATCACGAGGCTGATCGAGTAGGAGATGACGGTCTTGTAAGTCGCCTTACCCTTGACCATTACCTTGACCTTGGTCAGCTTCTTCAGCTCGGTGGCCTTGATGGTCACAGCCTTGACGACTGGCACCACGGCTTGTCCGAAGAAGTGGAACTCAACCATGTCGGCCTTGTCGACAGCCTGACCAGAGATCTCTGGGTAAATCTGGCTGAAGACTGCGCTGGCGTCGGTCGGAACCGGCGTGGTCAGCGTTGCAGGAGTTGGCTCGCCGGCGGTGTCGGTGTTCTGCATGGTGAAGACGACCGCACCGAATGGGTCGGTGGTTCCAGTCCAAAGGGCCTGGTCGAATTCCTTCGAGTCATCCTTGGTTGGGTCGGTCGCAACGGTTCCATTGGTGACCTTTGCGTTCGACTTGCTGTAGCCCTTGTTGACATGCACCTTCACAGCGGTGTTCGGCAGTGGCTTGCCAGCATCATCGTAGGCAAGGTAGGTCAAGACCGTCTTCGAACCAACCGGGGCGTAAGCCTGACGGAAGGTCATTCCCTTGGCGTACCAGGCGTTGTCAACACTGAAAGTGGTCTCGAGGTCGGCACGGTGAATCGAGTTGGTGTCATCGAGAACCGGTGCTGCCTGGCGAATACTTGGAGCGCTGATGCCACCAGCCGGCTGAAGCGGGTTGTTGGCGTCTGGCTTGTAGTAGTGGAACTCGGTGATCACCGAGTGGTCTGGCTTCTCGCCAGCAACCTCTGCGAGCATCTGCGAGTGAAGATCGTCGAGACCGTCAGGGCTGATGTTTGGCGCTGCGGTTAGCGACTCTGGCTGAGGCTCGCCGAGCGGAGCCTGGTCGAGGTCCTGGACCAAGAACGCAACGTTGCCGTATGCGTCGGTCTTGTGAATCACAGTTGCCTGGTCCAGTGGTGGCTTGTCGATTCCCTTGGTGACCTGGTCGTCGACCTTCAGAATCGAGGTCGAGGTCGAGTAGCCCTTGTTGATGCGCAACTTGACATCCTGGTTAACCAGCGGCTTGCCGTCTTTGTCGGTCACGTGGTAAACCATGTTGATCGACGAGCCCACTGGCGCAAATGCGCGCTGATAGATAAGGCCGGTGCCGAACCAGCCGTTGTGCACCCAACCATCGGCCATCTTCTGGTTGGCTTCTGCCTCGCTGGTGTTGCTTGCGTTCAAAACCGGGCTGATTAGGGTGATGTGTGCGTCTTGAGGTTTTGCGTCTGCTGCGTTTGCCGGAGCAAACGTGACTGCGCTGAGTCCCGCTGTGGTTAGAGCGACGGCTGCCGCTAGGGCGCTCGTCTTCTTCCAGCTGAAGTTCATCGTGATGGTTCCTTCCATAGATGATTTGTTCGAATCATTACGGAGTGCGCACACACTTCCACTGCCAAATGTAGCCAAGAAAGCGGTTTCGCGAAAGCGGTTTCATGGCAGTTTTACCAATTCGTTATGAGTAAAAAGAAAGAACCCCCAGCTCCACAACCGGGGGTTCTCGCTTATGCAAGGAAAGGGTAACTACATGTGCTGCTATTGCGTCTGGATTAGCCCTTGACGGCGCCATCCATGACACCGCTCACCAGTCGTCGACCGACAAAGATGAACAGGATCAGTAGGGGTGAGGTCGCCATAAAGGCGCCACCCATGTTGAGCGCATAGTCGATGACGTAGCTCGCCTTGAGCTGCTGCACCGCAATCTGCGCCGTGAAGTGCTCTGGGCTGCTCAGCACGAGCCCAGGCCACAAGAAGTCGTTCCAGATTCCCAAGAACGAGAAGAGACCAAGCACAAAGCTGCTCTGTCGAATCACCGGAAGCACGATGCTCCAGTAGATGCGAAGCACCGAACCGCCGTCGATCGAGGCCGCTTCGAGAAGTTCGTTCGGAATCTGCGCGTCAATAATCTGGCGCATCCAGAACACACCGAATGCCGTCACAAGGGCTGGCACGATCAGGGCATACAGGGTGTCAAACAGACCCCACTGCGAGATCATCATGAACAGCGGAATGATGCCGAGCTGGCTCGGAAGCATCATGGTGCCGATCACGAACAAGATCAAGAACTTGCGTCCCTTGAAGTGCAGCTTGGCGAAGGCGAATCCGGCTAAGGCCGAGAAGAACACCTGGGCAACCGCAACCACGGTTCCAACCAGAAGGGTGTTCCAGAGTGCCAAACCAAACGGCACAACCTGAAGCACGTGCTCTACGACGATGAAGAAACGGGGGCCAGGAATTAGCGATGGCGGGCTCTTTGAGATCTCGGCGGTGGTGTTCGAGGCAACCACGAACATCCAGTAGAACGGAAAGACCGAGATGAACGAGATCAGCCCGAGCGCAAGGTAGCCAAAAGGCGAGACCTTTTGCCAGCGCGGCACCTTGCGGCGGCCGATGGCTCGAGGGTTAGCGACGGTTTGAGTCATTACTGCTCCTCGCTTGCGAGACGTCTGGTGATCATGAAGTTGATTCCAGAGACGATGAGAACGATGAACGTGATCAGGATTCCGACCGCGGCCGCATAACCCCACTTGTTGTTAATGAACGCCTTCTCATACAGATACAGGGTCAGCGTTGAGTACTGACGCGTCGAAACGCAATCCATGGTGCCACCCAGGGTGAGCGGCTCAGCAAAGA
>JBEGJS010000012.1:0-6138 GCA_041184485.1 Actinomycetota bacterium
GCATGGTCTTCGGCCCAGGCCGCCTACCTAATCGACATCCCTGCTGCCGACTCGCACCAAGAGGTTCGCCTGACCCTCAAGGCAACAGACACCGAGCCGAGCGCCCTGCACATCATCGTTCGCGCGGCGAAGTTTGCCGAGGCCACCGTCGTGCTCGACCACACCGGAAACGGCAACCTGGCCGAGAACGTCGAGATCATCGTGGGCGACGAGGCGAAGTTGACCGTGGTCAGCATTCAGCAGTGGGACGACAAGAGCGCACACACCTCGGCTCAGTTCGCCAAGATCGGCCGCAACGCCAAGCTCAAGCACATAGTGGCGAGCCTCGGCGGCAAGACCGTTCGCGTGACCCCATCGGTCGACTACACCGCCCCCGGCGGCGACGCAGAACTACTCGGCGTGTACTTCGCCGAGAGCGACCAGCACCTCGAGCACCGCCCATACGTCGACCACGGAGTGCCGAACTGCAAGTCGCGAGTGACCTACAAAGGCGCGCTTCAGGGCAACAAGGCCCACACCGTTTGGGTCGGCGACGTCTTGATTCGCAAGGCAGCCGAGGGCACCGACACCTACGAGCTCAACCGCAACCTGCTGCTCACCGACGGCGCCCGCGCCGACTCTGTGCCAAACCTCGAGATCGAGACCGGCCAGATCGAGGGTGCCGGCCACGCGAGCGCATCCGGCCGTTTCGACGACGAACAGTTGTTCTACTTACAGGCCCGCGGCATCGACGAGTTGAGCGCACGCAAGCTCGTGGTTCGCGGATTCCTAAACGAGATCGTTCAGCAGATCGGCATCGAAGACATCGAAGACCGACTAACCGCAGCAATCGAGGCCAAGTTGGCCAGGAGTGGAGCATAAATGGCAGTCAAGATTTGCCCGGTTGAAGACATCAAGCCAGGCCGCGCCATCAAGGTGACGATCGACGGGCACGCCATTGCCATCGCGCGCACCAAGACCGGTGACGTCAAGGCAATCGACGACAAGTGCTCGCACGGCGAGATCTCGCTCAGCGAAGGTTTCGTCGACGACACCACTATCGAGTGCTGGGCGCACGGCGCTAAGTTCGACCTCAGCTCTGGCCAGCCCCTGAGCCTGCCCGCCTACGAACCGGTGGAAGTCTTCGAGACCTTTATCGAGGATGGCGTCATCTACCTCGAGTACCCACCAGCCTGACCCGGCGTTAGCCAACCACTAGACAACAAGGAACAGAATGTCGATTCTTCAGATCAAGAACCTCCACGTAACGGTTGACACCGATCAGGGCACCAAAGAGATTCTCAAGGGCGTAGACCTCACCATTCGCAGCGGCGAGACCCACGCCATCATGGGCCCCAACGGTTCCGGCAAGTCGACCCTTGCCTATTCGATCGCAGGTCACCCGAAGTACACCGTGACCGAGGGCGAGATTCTGCTCGACGGCGAGAACGTGCTCGAAATGAGCGTGGATGAGCGTGCGCGCGCAGGCCTCTTCTTGGCGATGCAGTACCCGGTCGAGATTCCTGGCGTGAGCGTCTCGAACTTCTTGCGCACCGCCAAGACCGCGATCGACGGCGAAGCACCGGCCCTGCGCACCTGGATCAAAGACGTTCGCAAGGCCATGGATGACCTGCGCATGGACTCGTCTTTCACCGAGCGCAACGTCAACGAGGGCTTCTCGGGTGGCGAGAAGAAGCGCCACGAGATTCTGCAGCTAGAGCTGCTCAAGCCAAAGTTTGCCGTGCTCGACGAGACCGACTCTGGCCTCGACGTAGACGCGCTCAAGGTCGTCTCTGAGGGCGTCAACCGCGCCAAGGATGAGTCGGGCTTCGGCGTGCTGCTGATCACCCACTACACCCGCATCCTGCGCTACATAAAGCCAGACTTCGTGCACGTTTTCGTGGCCGGCAAGGTTGCCGAGGAGGGCGGCCCTGAGCTCGCCGAGCGCCTCGAGGCCGAGGGCTACGACTCCTACGTAAAGGCCTAAGTTGACCGCAACAGAACTAGAGCCAGCCGAGTATGACCAGTTCATCGAGGCGCTCAAAGAGGTAATCGACCCAGAGATTGGCATCAACATCGTCGACCTAGGGCTGATATATGGTCTTCAGCGCGCCGAAGACGGCTCGCTGCTGATCAACGCGACCCTGACCTCGGCCGGCTGCCCGCTGACCGACGTAATCGAGGAGCAGACCGCTCAGGCGCTCGACGGACTGACCGAGGCGTTCAGAATCAACTGGATCTGGATGCCGCCGTGGGGTCCTGAGAAGATCACCGAAGACGGCCGCGAGCAGATGCGCGCAATCGGATTCGCAATCTAACCCTCATCACGAGTATTTAGAAAAAAAGAAAAGGCACCCCGCGGGGTGCCATTTCTTTTGAGTTCGAGACTTACTTCTCGCCCTTGATGCTCTTGACGAGCAGCCAGGCCGAAGGCAGCAGGCCAGCGGCGAGAGCGATCTTGATCGCGTCACCAATCAGGAACGGAATCAGACCGGCTTTGAGCACCGACAGAAGGTCGTGCGGAGCACCAACGACTGCGAGGAAGTTGGCGAGCCAGGCGACACCAAAGCCATAGATGACCAAGTTGCCGAAAACAAACGAGGCCAGGGTCAGGGCCGGGTTCTTGTCCCAGCCGAGCTCTGCGAGCCAACCGACCAGAGCGCTGGCTGCGATGAAGCCGACCACATAACCGAGGGTTGGCGACTGAAAGCTAAAGACAGCCGAGGTGTGGCTAGCAAACACAGGTGCGCCGAACCAGCCAACGACCGCGTACAGCAAGGTGGCGAGGGTTCCGCGGTTCAGGCCGAGGGCCGAGGCTGCCAAGAGAACCGCGAAGGTCTGACCGGTGAGCGGAACAGGGGTGAAGCCGAGTGGAATCACTACGTAGGTCGAAAGCCAAATGAGCACCGCGCCAGAAAGGACGAGTGCGACATCGGCGACCAAGCTGCGAGGCACGAAGCGGTCGACGATGGTGGTGCGGTTGGTAAGAGTAAGCGACAAGGTCGGCTCCTGTTCATGTGTTCGGTTCTTGAGTCAATTGTAAACTAGGGGTTTTGGTTGATGAGACTGCATTACGCATTTTGGCAATCCACGAATACCGACCGAAAACCTAACGACAGGCAACCCGATGATTAGCGTGCGCGATCTTGAGATTCGCATCGGCGCTCGCACACTCATGAGCGACGTGACATTCAGGGTCGATCGCGGCGACAAGGTCGGGCTGGTTGGTCGCAACGGCGCTGGCAAGACCACGCTCACCAAGATTCTTGCGGGGGATGGCCAGGCAACGGCCGGCACGATCGACAAGGCCGGCGAAATCGGCTACCTGCCCCAAGACCCAAGGTCGGGAGACCCAGAAGAACTGGCTCGCACCCGCATTCTGAACGCCAGGGGTTTGGGCGACATCCTCGAGCAAATGACCAAGGCGTCGATGGACATGGGCAGCCTCGACAGCAAGGTCGCCGACGCCGCCATGCGCAAATACTCGAACCTCGAGGCTCGCTTTCAGGCGGCCGGCGGCTATGCGGCCGAGGCCCAGGCCGCGACGATTGCCGGCAACCTTGGGCTCAAGGAGCAGGTTCTCTCGCAGCCGCTCAAGACGCTCTCGGGCGGTCAGCGCCGTCGCATCGAGCTTGCTCGCATTCTTTTCTCTGATGCCCAGACCATGATTCTCGACGAGCCGACCAACCACCTCGATGCAGACTCGGTCGTCTGGCTGCGCGAATTTCTTAAGACCTACCAAGGCGCGCTGATTGTGATCAGTCACGATGTCGACCTGATCGGCGAGACCGTGAACCGCGTGTTCTACCTTGACGCAAACCGCGCCGTGATCGACGTCTACAACCTCAGCTGGAAGAACTACCTCAAGCAGCGCGAGGCCGACGAGGAGCGTCGCAAGCGCGAGCGAACCAACGCCGAGAAGAAGGCAACCACCCTGCAGCTTCAGGCGGCCAAGTTCGGCGCCAAGGCAACCAAGGCTGCCGCTGCCCAGCAGATGGTTCGCCGAGCAGAACGCCTGCTCTCGGGGCTCGACGCCGTGCGCGACGCCGACCGAGTGGCGAAGATTCGTTTTCCTGATCCGGCCCCCTGCGGCAAGACCCCGCTGATGGCCGAGAACCTCAGCAAGTCCTATGGCTCGCTCGAGATCTTTACCGCCGTCGACCTAGCAATCGACCGCGGCAGCAAGGTAGTCGTCATCGGCCTCAACGGTGCCGGCAAGACCACGCTGCTGCGCATCCTGGCCGGCATCGACCAGTCAGACACGGGGGAGTTGCAGCCCGGCCACGGCCTCAAGATTGGCTACTACGCCCAGGAGCACGAGACCCTAGACGTGCGCCTGACGGTGCTGCAAAACATGCAGCGCTCGGCGCCAAACCTTAACGACACGGATGCCCGCAAGGTTCTCGGCTCGTTTCTTTTTAGCGGCGACGACGTCGACAAGCCTGCGGCCGTGCTGAGCGGTGGCGAAAAGACCCGTTTGGCCCTGGCCACCATCGTGGTTTCGTCGGCCAACGTCCTTCTGCTCGACGAGCCGACCAACAACCTCGACCCGGCCAGTCGCGAAGAGATCCTGCGAGCGCTCGCATCGTTTACCGGCGCGGTCGTGCTCGTCTCGCACGACGTTGGCGCGGTTGAGGCGCTCAACCCTGAGCGCGTGCTGATTCTGCCCGACGGAGTCGAAGACCACTGGAACGACTCGTACGCCGAGCTGATCTCGCTCAGCTAGCCCCCCGACGACTCAAATTCGGCCCAAAATCGACTTTTCGACACGCCGAACGTCAATAAACTTTCAACTCTAGGTTGAGGGTTACCTTGATATTGCAGTCCCTCAACGACGAGGTTCGACCTGAACTAGTTCAGAGAGATTGTTCCAACGATTGAATCGAAAGGAACAAACAAAATGGATCTAGCAACACTCAGCCACATCGCCTTCATGCTTGGCTTCGTGGCAATGGCCGCAGGAACGTTCTATTTCTTCATGGAACGCGGCGACCTCAAACCAGAACACCGCTCGGCAGCAACCTACGCCGGCGTCATCACCTTCATCGCGGCCATCATGTACTGGACCATGAAGGACATGGTTGGATTCCCAATCCCGACGGCCATGCCGGTCGGAGGCACAATGCCGGTGCGCTACCTCGACTGGGTGCTCACCACTCCACTGCTCCTCGTAGAGTTCGGCATCATCGCCGCCATCTGCGGAGTTGGCAAGGGCATGACCACCAAGCTGGTTCTAGCCGACCTGGTCATGATCGTGTTCGGCTACCTAGGCGAGGTATCGACCCCGGGCGCCAGCGAAACCTACCTATACTTCATCCTCTCGACGCTCGGCTGGCTATACATCGTCTGGCAGGTCTGGGGCATGAAGCCAACCGGAGGCACCGACGCAGCTAAGAAGGGCGTCGAAAACATGAAGAAGTTCGTGATCTTCGGCTGGATGATTTATCCAATCGGAACCGCGATTCAGCAGTTCATGAGCCTCAACGGAACCGACGCAGCAACCGTATTGACCGCGACTCAAATCGCAGCCGTAATCTACGTGGTTGCCGACGTGCTCAACAAGGTGGGCTTCGGCATGGTCGCCGTTCACACCGCAAAGCACTCCTAAACCGACCAATCGCGGGGCCGCATCCGAAAGGGTGCGGCTTCGCATTTAACTGGCATGCCTTTAAAACTGGGATGCCCTCGGCTAGGCATCTAGTGCCTGGTCCTCGGCGTTCTTGTCGTCGTCGCCGACGCGCTTGCGCTGCTTAGGTCGATAGGTGGGGTCGGCGGCCATCCGCTTGAAAATGATCTCTTGGCGAATCGCCCAGCCAAGCGCACCAAAGGCCATGACCGCAAACACGATCCACTGCATCGCGTAGCTGAGGTGGTTGCCCTCGTCGGCGATGGGAGCCGGTAGTGGCCTAGCGTTAGCCTCGCTGGCCGGCGACTCGGCCGCGAGCATCAGGTAGAACGACTGCTCAACCTGCTGGCGACCATCGGCGATCTTGGGCAAGAAGATGCTCGTGATCTCGCCCGCAGGCGCATCCCTGTTTAGGTTTGGCTCGGGGTTGACCAGTCGAGCGACAATCAGCCGCTGTTCGAAGTCTGGGGTGGGCACGGCGTCGGGGTAGTCGCGAGCCTCGCCGGTCGGCAACCACCCTCGATCGACGACGT
>JBEGJS010000013.1:0-9395 GCA_041184485.1 Actinomycetota bacterium
GTTCTTGGGCATGCGCATGCAGAACAGCAACTTGTCAAACGTCTCTGGTGCGCTGATGCGCTACGCCAGGGCCCGCGCCCAGGTCGACTAACGTGTCCGGCGCAATTCGCCCCAAGCTCACGATTGGTTTCTCGACACTCGACCAGCGCTATCGAAACATCACACTGCCAGCCACCCGCGCCGACCGCGAGATTCTGATCATCGTGCAGCAAACCGGCGACGAACCCACCGGCGACGTGTTGGGCGCGCTGGGGGCGAGTGGCCGAGGCGACATCCGTGTTTTAGAACTGCGCTCTAAGGGTGTGGCAAAGAGTCGAAACGTCGCACTGCGCGAGGCAGCAGGCGAATACCTGATCTTTGCCGACGACGACATCGTTTTTAGCGATGCGGGGCTCGACGAGGTTTGCGCCTACCTGGATGCAAACCCCGGTTGCGACTTTGTGCTCGGCCAGGCGACTGACCCGGCCGGCGTGCTGCGCAAGAAGTATGCGAGCGGGCCTGAGCGGTTGGGGTTGTTCAACAGCGCCAAGGCTGCGACCTACGAAATGGTCGTTCGCGTGGATGCCTCGCGGCGCAAAAACGTTTGGTTCGACGAGAACTTTGGGGCCGGGGCCGTGAACTATTTAGGCGACGAATACATCTTTATCGTCGACTTGGTTCGAGCGGGCAGCCTGGCGATGTTTTTGCCGATCACTCTGGCGGCGCATCCGGTTGAGTCTTCTGGTAGCCGCTGGGGCACGGACGCCGACCTCAAGGCCAGGGCAGTGATCTTTGGCCGAGTGTTTGGCTGGGCGGCGCCTTTGGTGCGGTTGGCCTTTGGGTTCAGGCACTGGGGGCGCAAGGGCGACCTGCGCCGCTGGGCCAAGTTCGTGCGCGGCTAGGCGTATTGCACTCGAGCTAGTTTGCTCTCGAGTTCAATCTGAATCGCACGCTTGTAGTGCACAAGCAATTTGGCGTTGTTCTCAGACCAAGACTTAGCCAAAACCGCCCTGCGAGCCCCCTCGCCAATAACCGCGCGTAAGCTGACATCGTCGAGCAGACGGGCAACGGGAGAAGCGAAGTCGTTATCGGCATCAACGTTGACCAAGAATCCGTCGACCCCAGAGTTGATGAGAAACTTAGGGCCGCCAGACGAAGGGGCAACGACCGGAAGGCCGGTCGATTGTGCCTCTTGGATGGTCTGCCCGAAGGTCTCCTCGGTTCCAAAATGCACGAACACGTCGAAGGCTGCGTAGGCATTTGCAAGTTCTTCGCCGGTCAGTTTGCCCGCGAAGTGCACGGGCTGTCCAGCAAACTCGGTTTCAAGTTTGGTGCGCTCGGGGCCGTCGCCGACAATCACAAAACGAGTGTTTTCGAGATGAAATAGCTCTTTCATGCGGCTTACCTGCTTTTCGGGGGCCAGACGCCCGACGAACCCGACGATGCGCTCGCCGTTTGGAGCCCAAGCCCCACGGTTAGCGATCGCAGCTTCTGAAGATTTGCGATTGGGGTGGTAGAGCTCGAGGTCAACGCCACGGCCCCAAACCGCAACCCGCGGGGCGCCGAGGCTTCGCAGATACTTGGCGCCATCCTCGGTTGGTGCGAGGTTAACCGTGGCCGGTTGGTGAATCGACGCAATGAAGGCATCCACGGCTGGTCTGATGGTCGCCAGGCCGTAGCGCTCGACATATCCGGCGAGGTCGGTCTGAAAGACGGCCACCGATGGAACGAAGTTGCGAGAAGCCCAAGCGATGGCCTGCTTGCCAAGAAATACGGGCGAAGCCACGTGAATGACGTCTGGCGCGAACTCTCTGAGGATGCCGGAGAGTCTTGGGCTGGGAACGGCCACGGAGAACTGCATGAATGGCACACTGCCGATTGTGATCACCCTGAAGCCGAGGTAGGTGTCTACGTTCGAACCCGGGGCAATCACTATTGCCTCGTGCCCCTCTTGCCTAAGCGTCTCGAGAACGCGCAAAACGGAGTTGGTCACTCCATTCAGTGCCGGAAGAAAAGACTCTGTGACTATCGCGACTCGGAGCTTCATGGATTGAGAGTATGAAACCTGGTTAACGAAGTGGTTTGCCAGACTCTAAGGTCTGGTTAACGCAGCCTAAAAAGTCTCGACGTGGTTGGCGAAAGAGTTCCATTTAGAGCTCCGGGGTGGCGCGAATCGGCCAAAGTTATACTGAAGGCAGGCGATGGGGGTCGCCTGTTGTTTGACCGATGAAAGACCGAAGGGGGCACCATGCCAAGCTCGGCAGCCCAGCTTCGAAGCATCGCAAACATTCAGCGGGTTTACCTGCCGATGTCGGCACGCCGGCTTCGCTGGCACAGTTTCTTTGCCTGGGGCCGGGCCAAACTCTGGGGTTTAGTACTGTCTCTCTTCACCTCGGGCCTAACCACATTTGAAGGCACGGATGCGAACCCGCGGGCGATGGCCACCAAAGTTCGGCTGCCGGAGGGGCCACTGATTGTGGTGGCAAATCATGCCTCGCACGTTGATTCGGTGGCTCTGGTTTCGATGATCGGGCGCACGAGACCAGTGGTCTTGGCAGCCGCCGCAGACTACTGGCTGCAAGATGCCGCCTCAGAGTACCTTTCGCGCGGCACAATCGGCATCTGGCCGGTGCGCCGAGACGAGGGCGGCTGGCAAGACCTCGAGGCCGCGGGTGAGCTGGTGGCGGCGGGAGTTGTGCTGGTTGTGTTTGCCGAGGGCTCGCGCAGCCGCGATGGCGAAGTGCAAGAGTTTCACACCGGGGCCTTTAGGCTCGCGGCAGAGATTGGGGCTCAGGTGTTGCCGATCGCCATCGCCGGCAGCCGCGACGTGATGCCGGTCGGCGCGACGCGGCCCCAGCGCTACCCGATCAACCTGCGACTCGGCAGGCCGCGCAGCGTGACCAGCGCCGAGGTCGAAACGGCCGCCGACCAGACCCGCGCCGAGATTAGCGAACTGCTCAAGCCGCCCACGCAGAACCTTCCAGGTCGAGAGTGGCAGCGAATCAGCAAGGGGGCGTTCTCGCTCGCTGGCCTGTTGATCTGCTTCTTCTGGGCCGTCGGCGAGGGTATCTCGTGGCCGTTGGTGGCCGAGATGCCGCTAATGCTCTTCGTCGTAACCGTTGGGCTTCGCTGGCGCGGTCTGCTGATCATCTCAGCATCCGCGCTGGGGTCGGCCGTTGGCATCATCGCCAACTGGTGGCTCGTGCAGCAGGGCATCCACGCGCCTTCGCCGATGACCGCCGACCTGATGTTTGAGGTGGCTCGCTACCAGTTGCTAACGCACCCAGACACGGCGTTCTGGGCTCAGATGTGGAACGGAATTCCGGTCAAGGTCTATGCTGCCGAAGCCGGGCTCGCCCACATCCCCTTCGACCAGTTGGTTATCGCGCTGGTTCCAAGAATGCTGCGAATCTTCATCCTGGGAACCGGCACCTGGCTGCTCGGCGGGCTGCTCAGCCGCTGGCTCAAGCCTTGCCTAGGCTTCGTTCAGGGCACATCGCTGACTTTTTTTCCGATTGGGCTCTGGTGGGCCTTTCAGTATTGGCAGAGTTAGACCATGAGCGACGAAACTTCGGCGGGCAACCCTAAGCGCAGGGAGTCTCGCGCGCGCGTCGAGATCGGCCGAATCGCACTGCGGATCTGCGGATTCTATGCCGTCTTCGTTGGCGTTCAGTGGGGCCTTATTTTGCTGGGGGTCTTCGGCGATAAGCCCGTGATTCCGGGCGCATTCTTTGCCTGCACCAACGGACTCTTTGCCATTGTCACTATTCCGCTGGCGGCTGGGGGCATTCTCAGCCAACTTCGACCATTCAGGTTTGATTGGCGAGGATGGCTGGCCCTGGCGCTCACGGTTGCGGCTATTTACGGAGCCGTGGCACAGGCACTCGCGGTGCTGGTGAGACACTGATGATCGGCCTGTATGGCCTAAAGGGTTGGTTCGGCCGAGTGCTCGAGCCGGTTCTAAATTTCGCGCAAAAGGCAAGGCTCTCGCCCGATGTCTTCACGTTGATTGGCGTTCTCGGCGGGGTGCTGGCAGGTGTCGGCGTCATGTCGCTGCAATGGTGGCTCGCGCTTGTTGGCGGCATCGTGCGCCTGGCCGGAGCTAACCTCGACGGTGCGCTCGCTCGCAGACGCGGCAAGGCGACTCGAGGTGGTGCATTCAAGAATGAGCTAGGCGACCGCCTTGCTGACTTTGCCACGATGCTGAGTTTTGCGCTGGTGCCAGCGGTTGCCGCAGATTCGCAGTTGCTGGCTCTGTGCCTTTTTGCGGCTGGTGCGGCGATGCTCCCGAGCATCGCCTCTTGGATTGGCCTCGCTCGCGGCATGGCGCGAATCAACGGCGGCCCGCTGGGCAAGACCGAGCGCACCTTCGCAGCGGTGCTCATAGTCGCCGCCATTGAACTTGGAGCACCGGCCAGCCTCACCATCGAGCTCGGCATGCTGCTCATCATCATCGGTTCGACAATCACGGCTCTGCTGAGAATTAGGAGCACGAATGCTTAGCGACGACCAATACCTCTTCTGGCAGACCATGGGGGCCACGGCAGCGCTACTGGCCGTCACGATTGCGCCGGTGCTATTGGCAAGGCAACGGGTCTTGCTCGAGCGCTGGCTAGTCTGGGCCACACTCTCGGTGTTGGTCCTGGCTGCTTGGTTGCTCGGTCAACCCGGCCTGATAACCCTCGCCACTTTGGCTGCCGTGGCACTGATCACCGAGTTCATGCGACTCTTCAAGTTTTCTACTTGGGCCATCGCGGTGGCCGCGGCCGTTGCGGTTGCCGCCGGACAGCTCTCACGAGACACCGGGCTCATGGCGCTCTATGGGTTTCCGGCTCTTCTGGTTGCCGGTGCGCTGCTCGGCGCCATCTCGGCACCTCAGGGAGTGCGCGCCAAGGGAGCTGCCGTTCTTGGCTTGGCATTCGCCTGGTTGATCTGGAGCCCCATGTTTCTGCAGTCGGCCCAGGCGTTTGCAACCCTCTGGGTGGTTGCCTGCTTTGACGTTGCGGCTTGGGCTGGCGGGCGTTTTCTCGCGCGAGGTCGAATTCTCGGATGGCACTTCAGCCCCAAGGCCTCACCAAATAAGACCTTGGCCGGTCTGCTCACGGGTGGTTTGGGCGCATTGGTTGCGATGGTGGCCATCGACGAATTTAATCCGTACTCGTTTGTAGTCATCGTCGTGCTCGCAACTGTCGGCGACTATGTCGAGTCTCGGGTGAAGCGCAGCGTGGGGGTCAAGGATGCGGCTAACTGGCTGCCCGGCTTTGGCGGATTGCTCGACCGGTTCGACTCGCTGCTTTTGCTGCTGCCGTTGACCTCGGCATACTCGCTCTTGCCGATATTCGCCTAAGGCTGAACGAAGTAGATCTCGGTTCTGCGGTTTTGTGCGGCTGTGCCCACTGTCTTGGTCGCGCCGAGTCCGTTTGAGGTTGAAGACCACTTGACCTTCAAAGACTTCAGATAGCCCGCGACGGCATTTGCGCGCGCCAAAGATAGTGCAGTCGATGGCGATGCCCCCATCAGCGAGACCTCAGCAGTGTCGCAGTACCCAGCCAGATAGGCCTCGGTAGAGAACGGGTAGGTGCCGACGAAACTCTTGATCTTTGCCTTCATAGCAACAGATAGCACGGCACTCTTCAGGCCGAACTGCACATCCAGGCGTTTGGAGTTGGCTGGAGCCTCGCCCGGGTTTGCCTTGCTGCCGGTGGTGACGGTGACCGGTGCACTCCAACCGCTGACCATGCCATTGCCGTAGCTGTTGACCTCGAAGTCGTAGGAGGTTTTCTCTGCCAGGTTCGCAACGGTTCTGGTGAGCGATGTCGAACCCGTGCTGGTTTCGAACCAGTCGCGGCCGTTGTGCAGCTTGTATCTGAAGAAGTACTCCTCGACCGCTGGCTGATCTTCTCCCGCGGCGGCCTGCGTCCAGGTGACCTTAGCGCCGTTGTTGACCGCAACTGCCGACGAGATGGTGGCTGGAGCAGGGGCAACGGGAGGAAAAATGGGCACGCCGTACCACGAGAACATATCGCTCGGAACAGGGGCAGCTTGCGAGCCGTTGACAGAGTATCCGAGCTCGTTGCAGGCACCGCCGCCCCACTCGAACCACCACATGTCAACCGGGTAGGCGACACCAGCCTTGAAGTCAAAGGCTCCACTGCCGCCGGAACATCCCTTTAGCGTCCAATTCTCGATCACTCTGCTGCCGTTTATATCCAGAGAGAAACCATCGTCGGCCCAGCTGGTGAAGGTGACTGTGGCGTCAGTTTGATACTGGATGAATCCGTAGTAGTGAATCATCACGTATTCAGGCTGGCAATTGGCCACGGTGCCACCACCCCAGTCTGCCCAAACGTTGTCGACCTGGGTCCAAGCCCCATCGCAGGTGGGGTAGGTGTTGTCGTCTCGGGCGGGGTTGCCACCAGAAGCCTCGATCTTGTAGACCTTGACCTGGAGGCCGGGCTGGTTCACTGCGTAGCTGGCCTTGACCTGAAGGGTCTTAGTGATTGCCGGGCATGGATCGCCAAAGGCTGCCACACTTGCGACGATTTTTGCCGAGTTGCGACCGAGCAACTTCTTGCTGACTGCCGAAACGCTCGAGGCGGCGTCGCAGCTGCCCTTGGCAAAGTTCTGCGGGTTGCCAAAGCTAGCAAAATCCACGCTGATAAAGACCGAACCGGCAGGCGCAGTGAGAGTCATTGTTTGGTTCAGCGAGACGGTGCCAGAAACTTGACCGCTACCGGCCGCCGATGCCGGAGTCGAACCGATGGCAACATTGAGCCCAGCAAACATCGCCAAAACAGCGAGGATGGCGCCAATACGCTTACGCAAAAGTGTCTCCTACCGACCGAAGCCCTGCACCTCGTCCTTTACCAAGGCTACAACTTCGGCCTCGAAAGCGTTAGTTCGTTGGGGTGTTGGTAAACGACGTGCCTATGCCGCTGCCCCATGAGAGCCCGCCCTGATTGCCGCTAATGTCGACGAACGTGAATTGGGTGATGTCCCAGGCCCCACTAGCGCTAGCTCGGGGGACCTTGAACCCGAACCGAATCACGCCGGCGTATTCATCGCCAGACACTTGGCAACCGCCAGATGACTGTGAGCCCGTCGGAACCACCATTCCCAAATTCGTCGGCGAACAAGCCTCTAGATAGGTTCGCCCAGGCACGATCAGGTTGGTGTAGGTCAGCATGCCGATTGGTAGGTAATTCTTGCCGGTCGGTGCTACCTGAATCCAGAGCAGCGCGAGACCAGAAGGATCCGAATAGGCAATGTCTACGAACTGCACCGCATCGGCCTTGCCGGTGTTGATGACCGGAGAAGACCACGAGTAAGAGCTAATGGTCGGAGGATCGTAATCCTCGGTAGGCCCATACTCGAATGAGTCGCGGTGCCACTTGCCCGCATAGGCTCCATACGGGTCAACTGGGTTTACAAACGGGTTGTAGAAGTAGGAGTTTCCGGCATTGTCGGTTGCGGTTCCCTGATACGAGCTGTAGTCGCCGAAGAGCAGAAAACGCGGCAACTTGAATGATGTCTCATAGATGCCATCGTTTGCGTCACCGCTGATGAGGCAAGCCACTGGAACCGTAGTGTGAATTACACCCCAGCCAAACTCCATTGCAGGCAGAGCCGCGCAGTTCTCGGCCGAACTGTAGTTGACAGTGAACCCGCCGCGGCCGCCGCCACCGTTAGTGAAGTAAACGCTGCCCGACTTTACGCCAGACTGAGCGTCTGAAACGTGGAAGCGCACGGTGATTGGCTGACCCGAACCAGTCTCGGGGAGCGATGTAATCGATATGGAATGAACCTGAGGCGCAACAACATCTGCGTTGGGATCAACTGGAGCACCAACGACGGTGAAGTTCTGAGAACTGAGTTTCGCATTGTCCTCAGCTGTGAAGGTGTGCGAGTTGCCAACCGCGTCGACAAGTGAGCCGCCGAAGTAGCTGTAGGTTCCAAATCTCTTAAGCTTCGAAAGATCCAGATCTAGCGCATAGGTGCCATCGAACTTTGTTCCAGTTACGGGAACAGCCGGTTGGGTCAGAGGAATACAGAAACCGTCTGCATCACACATAGAGCTATTGCCGCAACCGTTGTATCCGCAGGCATAGGAGAAAATAATGCTCGGCCCGCCGCCACCGAGAATGCCAAAGTAAAACTCTGCGACCTTGATTTTCCCAAAGTTTTCTTTGAGGTGAACCGTAGAGTGCAAGGTGTGGTTGGCCGTGGTCACATCGATCGGGTTGCCCGACTCGGCGATCTTAAAGTCGACCAGTTCGGGGGCGACCTTGTCTTCGAGGCAGTTCACAGCAGTGTCCAGTTCATCGATGTCACAAACGTTGGAACCGTCATTGCCGTTGACCTTGTCTTTGCCAGCGTCACCCGTGAGGGTATCGTCGCCGGTACCTCCGCTCTCGGTGTCGTTGCCACCGCCGCCTGAGATGAAGTCATCCCCTGGCCCGCCCGAGAGCCCGTTGTTCGAGCCGTTTCCGGTGATCGAGTCGTTGCCAGAGCCGCCGGTGACGTTTTCGTCACCCTGAAGGGTGTCGGTTCCCTGACCGGTTTCGGTGCCGGCTCCGAGGTCAACGGTGACCCCGCCAGTGTTGTCGCTGTAGTTAGCAGTGTCGGTGCCATCGCCACCCACCAAGGAGTCGTTGCCGGCACCGCCGGTAAGAATGTCATTCGCTGCGCCACCACTCAGGGTGTCGTTGCCCGAGCCGCCCTGCAGGCTGTCTGCGCCAGCGCCGCCGCTAAGGTTGTCGTCGCCCGAACCGCCAGACACGAGGTCGTTACCTGAGTTGCCGCTTTCGGTGTCGTTGCCGGCACCGCCATCCAGGATGTTGCCAAGGGAGTCGCCGTTGAGAGTGTCGCCGAAGGCCGAACCGGTTAGGTTCTCATCGTTGATCAGTGAGTCAACACCGAAACCAGCTGCGGCATCGGTTACGAGGTCGGCCGTGACGCCAGCCGTGGCGTCGGCGAACGAAGCAGTGTCGGTTCCAGTCTGACCATTGTCAATGTCATTGCCAGCTCCACCGAGCATGGTGTCGTTGCCAGCTCCGCCCAGAAGATTGTCGTTGCCCGCGCCACCGAAGATGAGGTCATCCCCCGCGCCTGCGTTGACGATGTCGGTGCCCGCGCCAGCATCAATTACGTCGCTGCCTGCCAATCCGTTGATGTTGTCGTTTCCGCCGAGCCCGCAGATGACATCGTTGCCGGCGGTGCCGTTCAACGTGTCATTGCCACCTGTGCCTACGATTGTGCAGGTCTGGCCGCCCTGGGCGAGCGGCGGCGTGGCAGCAGATGCCGCTATGGCGGTTAGCTGCAGGCTAGCCAAGGTAAGCACGGCTGAAGCTACGAGGGCGACTTTGCGAAACAACATGATTCCCCGATCGGTTGCGGTCTGCTATCAGGTTATGCCC
>JBEGJS010000014.1:0-22914 GCA_041184485.1 Actinomycetota bacterium
GTCTGATCGGCGCCAAGGGCATCGCCCGAGCCAAGACCGTGCTGGCTTGAGATCAGCACATCACCCGGCGGCAGGTGCAGCGCATCCGTGCCGAAATTGTGAATAACCAGGATGTCGCCGTTGCGGTAGCCGAGGGTCGTCTCGCTCACGTAGCGCGGCAGCCAATCGAACGAGCCACCGCCCAGGTCGAGTGACTTGCGCAGGAGCAGCGCACTCTTGTAGAGCTCTAGGGTCGAGCCGGCCACCCCGCGCTGACGGTCGCGTGAGTACTCGGCATAAACCGCGGGCTGAGGCAGCCAGGATTTGCCGGTCGAGTTGAAGCCGTTGGCGGCCCCGACTCCAGCCTCCCAGGGCAGCGGAACTCGACAGCCGTCTCGGCCGACGCGCTTGCCGCCGGTGCGATAAAAAGTCGGGTCCTGGCGAAACTCCGGTTCGAGCGTGGTGTGCTCTGGCAGGCCGAGCTCCTCGCCCTGATACACATACATCGAGCCGGGCAGCCCCAGCGTAAAGAGCGTTGCGCCACGGGCGCGACGAAGGCCGAGTTCGCGGTCGGGCTGCGGGTCGCCGGGGCCAACGCCATCGCTGTCGGTGGCCTTGATCTTGAGCCCGCCGAAGCGGCTCGAGTGACGAATCACGTCGTGGTTGTTGAGCACCCAGGTGCTAGGGGCGCCAACACCGTCGAAGGCCTCGAAGCTCTCATTGATGTTTGCGAACAGGGTCGCGGCATCCCAGTTGCTATTCAAAAACCTGAAATTGAAAGTCTGGTTGAACTCATCTGGGCGAACCCAGAGCGCCATGAAGCTGAGCGGCAACACGTATGCCTCGCCGCACATCGCGCGGTCGCCAGGGTAGGAGTCGAGAATCTGACGCCAGCGCCTAAAGATCGGGTGCACCGACTCTTGAAACCACATCGGCGGCGATGGCTCGCCCTCGATGAAGCCAGCTCCGGCCCGCTCGATGTCTGGGTGGTCGGGTAGCCCCTCGGCCTTGCCCATGGCGTGCGGTTGGTCGACGCGAAAACCATCGACGCCGCGGTCGAGCCAGAAGCGCAAGATGTCTTCGAAGGCCTCTTGTACGGCGGGGTTCTCCCAGTTCAAATCAGGCTGGGATGAATCGAACAGGTGCACGTACCACTGTCCGGGTGTTCCGTCGGCGTTGGTGGTGCGGGTCCAGGCCGGCCCACCGAAGAGGCTCAGCCAGTTGTTCGGAGGCAGCTCGCCGTGCGCGCCGCGGCCATCCTTGAAGTGGTAGAAGCCGCGCTCTGGCGAACCCGGGGCAGCTGCAAGCGCGGCCTGAAACCATCCGTGTTGATCGCTGGTGTGATTCGGCACGAGGTCGATCAACACCCGAAGCCCGAGCTCGTGAGCGCGAGCGGTCATGGCGTCAAAATCGGCAAGCGTGCCAAACAGCGGGTCGACATCCTTGTAATCAGAAACGTCGTAGCCGGCGTCTTTCTGAGGCGAACGCATAAACGGCGAAAGCCAGATAGCGTCGACACCCAGTTCGGCAAGTGACTCGAGCCTGCTGGTGATGCCCGGCAGGTCGCCCATGCCGTCGCCGTTCGAATCGGCGAACGATCTGGGGTAGACCTGGTAAATGACCGCCGTGCGCCACCATTCGGCGTTGTGATTCGCGGCGTGGCTCGCGCCCGTGGTCAAATCCATGCGACTACCTCTATGCCCTTAGCCCTTGGCTGGAACGAACCACACGACCTGGTCGTGCTCTAGTTCGCCCTCTACGCGCAGGTCGTGCTGGGTGGTGACCAGAATCTCACCCTCAGGCAGGTTGACAGAGTCAGGCCCAAAGTTCGCCAGCACAACTACGTCACCGTTGCGATAGGCGAGGGTGCCCTCGGCGGTGAACTCGGGAGCCCAGGCAAAGGTGCCAGCACCGAGCGAGCGCTCGCGGCGAACCTTGAGCAGTCGCTTGTAGAGCTCGAGAGTCGAACCGGCGACGCCCTGCTGCTCGCTTCGCGCATAGACCCGGTAGGAGTCTGGCTGAGGCAGCCACGAGAGACCCGTCGAAGAGAATCCGTTGGATGCGTTTACGCCGGCCTCCCATGGCAGCGGCACGCGGCAGCCGTCGCGGCCAACTCGCTTGCCCTTGGTTCTGAAGTAGGTGGGGTCTTGGCGGTACTTGCCCTCGAGCGAAGTGTGCTCTGGCAGTCCGAGCTCTTCACCCTGATACATATAGACCCCGCCTGGCAGACCCATCATGAACGAGGATGCCGCGCGGCCCTTTCGCAGGCCAACAGCTTCATCCGGCTTGTTCGAGTCTGGGCCGATGCCGTCGCCCTGCGGTGGCAGATTGCCGCCAACATAACCCAGGCGCGAAACGTGGCGAATGGTGTCATGGTTCGAGAGCACCCAGGTGCTCGGCGCACCTACCGAGCCAAACGACTTGAGCGACTCCTCGATCGAGGCAACCTGGCCCTCTTTGGTCCAGGCGGCAAACATGTAGCCAAAGTTGAAGGTCTGGTGGTACTCGTCTGGGCGAACCCAGCGGGCCATGCGCTCGACCGGCGGAATCCACGCCTCGGCACACATCACGCGGTCGTCGTACTCGTCGAGAATTTTGCGCCAGCGGCGGTTGATCTCGTGCACGCCAGGCTGACCCCAGTATGGGTTGGCAACCTCGAGCTCGGCGATGGTCATGTCGCCCTCTGGCTTCACCCCGCCCATCTCGGTCGAGAACTGCTTGGTGTCTGGCAGGCCATCGCGCTTGATCATGCCGTGAGCAACGTCGATTCTGAAGCCCGCGGCACCGCGGTCGAGCCAGAAGCGCAGCACGGTGTCGAACTCGTCGCGAACCGCTGGGTTCTGCCAGTTAAAGTCGGGCTGCGATGAGTCGAAAATGTGCAGGTACCACTGGCCCAGCTTGCCGTTTGCTTCACGGATGCGGGTCCAGGTGCTGCCGCCGAATACCGATGGCCAGTTGTTCGGGGCCTTGCGACCGCGCCAACCCTTGCCGTCTCTAAAGATGTACATCTCGCGCTCTGGAGAACCAGGTGCTGCCTTGAGCGCCTTCTGAAAGAGTTCGTGCTGGTCTGACGAGTGGTTTGGCACTAGGTCGACGATGATCTTGATGCCGCGGGTCTTGGCTTCGGCCACAAGGTTGTCGAAGTCGGCGAGGGTTCCAAACAGCGGATCGACATCTTTATAGTCAGAGACGTCGTAGCCGGCGTCTTTCTGCGGCGACTTGAAAAACGGCGATAGCCAGATGGCGTCGATGCCGAGCTCGGCGAGGCTGTCCAGCCTCGAAGTGATGCCCTTAAGATCGCCCATGCCGTCTCCGTCGCCGTCTGCGAAAGAGCGTGGATAGATCTGATAAATCACGGATGAGCGCCACCACTCAGCGTTGTCTGGGGTCGCATAAAGAATCTCGGTTTTTGCCATGGAATACAACTTACCCGCGACCGCAATTCGGTAAGCGCTTGCTCGTGAAATTCGTGAAATTTACTTAGTTTCAGGGGTTCGTAATGAATCCGTTATCGAAATAAAGGGTCTTTTCGTTGTTCGGCCTCGCCGATAGGAGAAAGATAGGTTTTGACTTGAACTCAAGTCCTTCATCTGACATCAGTTCGAAAGGGTACACATGAAGATCAGCAAGCGCGGCATTTCCGCCGCAATTGCGACTGTAGCGACCGGAGCACTCCTTGCTCTCGGAACCCCAGCTATCGCCGCAAACCAGACCGTAACCCTGTGGGTTGACTCGGGAACCGCAACCGCTATTGGCAAGGAAGTCAAGGCATTCGGAACCAAGAACGGCATCACCGTTAACCTGGTCACCAAGGACTTCGGCGCACTTCGCGCAGCAGCCATCACAGCTATCCCAACCGGCAACGGTCCTGACATCATTGCTGGACCTCACGACTGGACTGGAAAGCTCGTTGGTGCTGGTGTCATCGCTCCTGTAAACCTGGGCTCAAACGCTAAGAGCTTCTCTTCGGCCGTGCTTTCGGGCTTCTCGGTCGGCGGCAAGCTTTATGGTGTACCAGGTTGGACCGAGAACATCGCTCTCGTTTACAACAAGAAGTTCACCTCGTCGCCAACCACCAACCTCAAGGCTGCAGTTGCTGCTGGTCAGGTTGAGGTCGGTTTCGACAAGAACAACGGTGACCCATACCACTTCTCGGTATTCAGCACCTCGTTTGGCCTAAGCCAGTACAAGCGTGCAAACGGCACCTGGACCCCAACCATCGGCATGGGTGGCGCTAACGGCGCCAAGTACGCCGAGTGGCTGGCATCCGCCAAGGGTGGCAAGGCTCTTGAGGCTGGTCTCGGTTGGGACACCCTCAACGGTCAGCTCCAGGATGGCGTTGTCAAGTACTGGATCACCGGTCCTTGGGCTGTAGGCGCACTTCAGGGTGAGCACAGCTACAAGAACTCGGCTGGCCAGACCGTCAAGTCGACCCCAATGAAGGCCAGCGAGATCGGTGTGGCTTCGTTCCCATCGGTTGGTGGCTCGACCGTTCACCAGTTCTCGGGTGTCCGCGGTTACTGGGAGTCCGTCAAGGTTCCAGGTTCGGCCAAGGCTGTTTCGGTTGGTAAGGTCCTCGACTTCCTAGCTGGCCCAGTGGCTCAGCTTGCGTCGTACACCAACAGCAAGAACACCCCTGCAAACCAGGTTGCTCTTGCCAAGGTTGGAGACCCAATCGTCAAGGCATTCGGTTCGGCCGGTGTCAACGCTTACCCAATGGCTTCGTTCGTCTTCCAGGACACCACCTGGTCGAAGATCGGTCTAGCCGAGGCTGGCCTCATCGCCGGCAAGGGTGGCGCCAACCCAGCAGCATACTGGGCTGACGCAATGAGCGCCCTCCAGGCAGTCATCAACGCTTCCTAGTTGATAACTGGCTGAAAAGCTAAGACTGGGGCTCTCCGCAAGGGGAGCCCCAGTTTTTTATTTGCAAGGGTCAAGACAAATCAGGATGGGTCGACTCCCTAAAAATTCCTGCCTGCAAGACCTAAAGCGTTTGCTTCTCCAAAATGTAACGAAAGTGGCCGTCTAATCACATTTCACAGGTGGGGCGTAGCGCTAGGCTTTAGTAATCCTGCTCGATTAGAGAAAGTGGCAAGGTCGCTGTCGACATGTCTGAACTTCGTGAACTAACCGATAAAAAAGCGCAGAAGCGACGCGCAAACGATGCCAAGGCACTCTATGGCGGCACTCCGTCATTGCACGGCACCCTAATCAAGATCGCTCTCTTGGCAATCGTTGACGCCGCAGGTGTCTTTGCCGCCATGCAGCTGCTCGGCTTTCAGCAGTGGGGCTACTTCTACACCGAAGTTGCAGTGCTGCTTGTTCTCAACTTTGCGTACCTTCGCCGCGGTGGCTTGCCAGGCAAGTACCTCGCCCCCGGCGTCATCTTTCTGATCGCCTTTCAGGTCTCGGTAGTTTTCTACTCGGCTTACATCGCCTTCACCAACTATGGCGCGCTGCACAACGGTGCAATGCAGGATTCAATCGTGCAGGCCAAGCTCGACTCAGCTGTTAACGACACCAACGCGCCATTCATGCCGGTTGTGGTCGTGCGTGACTCGAACAACAAACTCGAGTTCTTGGCCAGCGACTTCACCAACGAGGCGAAGCCGATCTATTACATCGGTGGAGACCCAAACGCTGGCGCGGTCAACAAGTGGCACCAGATCACTGACGTTCAAAACGTCAAGACCGAGACCGTCGTATCCAACGCAACGCTGAACAACATCGAACAGGCCGTGGGCTACACGGGAGTCACCCCGCTCACCCCAGAGCAGGTTGTCTTGCCAGAGAACCAGGCAGAGATTTCATCGCTGAAGGTGCCGATTGACGGCGTCAGCATCGACTCTACGGCCGGCTTTATGGCGGCAGACCCATCCGCTTCGGGTGTTCAGCGAACCTACTTCGACTCGATTTACAACGCAAAGAACAACACATTCACCCGCGTAAGCGATGGCACCATCTTCTCTGCCAACCAGGCGACCGGATTCTTTGAGTCCCCTTCTGGCGACCGCCTGACCGAGACCGGTTGGCGCGTTGAAATCGGATGGGCCAACTTCGAGAAGATCTTTGGCGACACCCGACTCCGTGGTCCGCTGGCGAACATCCTGGCTTGGACGGTCATGTTTGCCTTCGGTTCGGTGGCATCAACGTTCGTGCTAGGTCTAGCCCTGGCGTTCCTCTTCAACGACGAACGCATCCGGTTTAGAAAGATCTATCGCTCGATCATGATCTTGCCTTACGCGTTCCCTGCGTTCCTCTCTGCCTATGTGTGGAAGGGTATGTTCAACGACAACGGCTTTATCAACCGCAGCATTTTGCAGATTCATGACAACGAGCACCTGATTCCTTGGTTGACAGAAGTTGGTCCGGCTCGTTGGGCCGTGCTCCTCTGCAACCTCTGGCTGGGCTTCCCATACATGTTCTTGATCTGTACCGGTGCCCTCCAGGCGATTCCGGCCGAGCTCACCGAGTCGGCAACAATCGACGGCGCTAGCCCTTGGCAGCAGTTCAGGCTCATCAAGCTGCCGTTGTTGCTCGTGACACTGGCACCGCTGCTGATCTCGTCGTTCGCATTCAACTTCAACAACTTCACGATCATCTATCTGCTCACAGGCGGTGGTCCCGCGGGTGATCCGAGTTTGCAAGTTCAAGCCGGTGGAACCGACATCCTTATTTCGTTCGTCTATAAGATCGCGTTCTCGAGCGGTGTGGGAGCCGACTACGGTTTGGCATCTGCCTTCTCGATTCTGATCTTCTTGTTCATCGGAGGCTTCTCGATGATCTCGTTCCGCCGCACCCGCTTCTTGGAGGACCTGAACTAATGGCAAACGCAGTTATCTCTTCGGATCCAAACCGCAAAATCGGCCAGCCCAAGATGAGCCCACGCAAGTGGCTGCTCAAAGTCGGATGGAAGCACGTGGTCGGCTGGGTGATCTCGCTTTACGCGATGTTCCCAATCCTTTACATCCTGTCGACCTCGCTCACCTCGGGCGGCGCCATCGACAGCGGCGTTCTCTTCAGCGAGTTCAGCCTGAACCAGTACCGCGACCTCCTGTTCAACAACACGCCGGAGCGTCCGTTCACCACCTGGATCTTCAACACGGTGTTTATCTCGTCGATCACCTCGGTGCTCTCGGTGTTCATCTCGGCCTTGGCCGCATACGCGTTCTCGCGACTGCGCTTCAAGGGTCGCCGCGGTGGCCTGTTGTTCTTGATCCTGATTCAGATGTTCCCATCGATGCTCGGCCTCGTGGCCATCTACGGCATCCTGTCTGAACTGACCAAGTACTTTCCGCCACTGGGTCTCGGCACCCTCTGGGGTCTGATTCTGGTTTACCTCGGCGGTTCGCTGGGTGGTGGAACCTATCTGATGTACGGCTTCTTCAACACCGTTCCAAAAGAACTGGATGAGGCTGCTCGCATCGACGGTGCTACCCACACCCAGATCTTCTTCAAGATCATCTTCCGCTTGGTTGCGCCGATTCTGGCCGTGAACGCACTGCTTTCGTTCATCGGTGTCTCGAGCGACTTCATCCTGGCGTCGGTTGTGTTCACCAAGCCTTCGCAGTACACCCTCGCGGTTGGTCTGGGCTTCTTTATCGACCAGCCATACTCGAAGAACTGGGCTCTGTTCTGCGCCGGTGCAATCATTGCGGCAACGCCGATCGTGATTCTCTTTATGGCTCTGCAGCGCTACATCGTTTCGGGTCTCGTCGGTGGAGCGGTGAAGGGCTAAATGTCCTCGGCGCTAGAACTTCCCCTCGCTCTACGCCCGCACCACGATGGATCGGCACTCTATGTGCCGAACCAAAAGCCGCAGCTGCTCGACAAGCTGAAGATTCGCATTCGCGTGCACAAGGCAATCGGCAAGGTTGCCGCCGTGAAGGTGCGCTTCAGCGAGAGCGGCGAGGCTTTTCCGACCCCGCCAGCCAAGGTCATCAAGACCGAGGATGGCTGGACCTGGTACGAGTCGGTCATCGTGATGCACAACCCGAAGATGAACTACAAGTTCTCGATCGAAATGCAGAACGGCAAGATCTGGTGGGTAAACACCCTCGGAGTGCATTCGATCATTCCGCCAGACATCAACGACTTTAGGCTCAACGTCTTTTCGTCGGCTCCAAAGTGGAGCCCCGGCTCGGTCATGTACCAGATCTTTCCCGACCGATTCGCCCGCTCGGCCCAGGCCGACAAGCACGAGACTCCCGAATGGGGTATCGCCAAGAACTGGGGCGACGAAGTCATCGGTTCGGGCCCGGGCACATCCGAGCAGTTCTTCGGTGGCGACCTGTGGGGCGTCATCGAGCACCTCGACCACCTCGAGAAGCTCGGCGTCAACCTGGTCTATCTGACCCCGTTCTTTCCGGGCCGATCCAACCACCGCTATGACGCAAGCTCGTTCGCCGAGGTTGACCCGCTGCTCGGCGGCAACAAGGCAATGCAGGCTCTGATCGGCGAGGTGCACAAGCGCAAGATGCGCATCCTTGGAGACCTGACCTCTAACCACAGCGGCATCGGCCACGAGTGGTTTAAGGCGGCCTACAAGAACCCCAGCGCGCCCGAGAGCGACTTCTATTACTTCAGCAACAAGAACACGAAGTATGACTCTTGGTTCGGCGTTGCCAGCCTGCCCAAGTTCAACTGGAAGTCACAAGAGCTGCGCAAGCGATTCATCCAGGGGCCCACCTCTGTGGTTGCCAAGTGGCTGAAGGCGCCTTTCGGCATGGATGGCTGGCGCATCGACGTGGCCAACATGACTGGCCGCATTCGTGACGAAGACATGTATCTCGAGGTCTCGCAGGTGATTCGCAAGACCATGGTCGATGTGAACCCAGACACCGTGATGCTCGGCGAATACACGGGCGATGCCGCCTATGAGGTGCAGGGTGACGGCTGGCAGGGTGCCATGACCTACTCGAATTTCACCAAGCCGGTTTGGCGCTGGTTCTACAACACCGACGTCAAGAGCCGCATCAAGGGTGCCGACGCGATTCCGGGCTTCATGGCGCCAGACGGCAACCTCAAGAACGACGGCACAGACTTTGTGCAGAGCTACACGCAGTTCATCGCGGGCTTTCCGTGGCACGTGCGCCTCAACAACATGAATCCGCTCGACACCCACGACATCCCTCGCTTCAAGACCTACGCCATCAAGGGTGCGCAAAAGGTCGGCGCTGGCCTGCAGTTCACGTTCCCCGGCATTCCGGTGATCTGGGCTGGCGACGAGTTCGGTCTCGACGGCTGGAACGGCGAGAGCTCGCGAACCCCACTGCCGTGGAACAACGAGCGCGAGCACGACACATCCATGATCGAAACCTACGCCGAGCTGGCTCGCATTCGACGCGAGAACCCGGCTCTGGTCGACGGTTCGCTGCGATTCGTGTTTGCGTCTAAAGAGGCCGTGGCGTTCGTGCGCGAGAACGGCAAGCAGTCGCTGCTGGTGCTTGCCACGCGAGGCAAAGACAAGAACATCGTGATTCCGCGCGACACCGTTGCGGGGCTCGACGCCGCGGTCAACATCTACGGTGGCGGCAAGATCAAGGTGGGCGGCAAAAAGGCCGAACTGCCGGGGCACAAGCTCTCGCTCAACATCTGGCGACTGCCCGCCTAAAACTCGGATGCGTTCGCGCGCAAACCTGCTGCCTCGGTGCGAGGTTTGCAGTTTGCTCGCGGGCGCCTTGTGGTGATAAAGTCTTCTGGTGCCTGCGCCAGTCGCTTACAGCACAAACGCCCCGATAGCTCAGTGGTAGAGCACTTCCATGGTAAGGAAGGGGTCGACAGTTCAATCCTGTCTCGGGGCTCCACGGCGGGGTAGCTCAGGTGGTTAGAGCACACGGCTCATAATCGTGGTGTCGCGGGTTCGAGTCCCGCCCCCGCTACCAACCGTTCAAAAGAAAAGACCCAGAGCTTAGGCTCGGGTCTTTTGGCTTTTAAGGGTCGGCTGCCAGAGGCCAGAGCGGTTAAACTTAACGAGTGGTAAACCCCCAGTCCCAGGGCAAGAAGTACCCTGCCACCGAGCCTTACTTGGTCGGCCGCGAGAAGATTCGCGAGTTCGCCAAGGCAGTGCAGTCGGTCAATCCCCTCAACTTTGACGTTTTTGCTGCCCAGGCAGCCGGCTATGCCGACGTCATTGCCCCTCCCACCTTTGCCGTGTTCATCCAAGAGCACTCGCTTGGGCCCGTGCTCGCTGACCCAGAAGTCGACATCGACTTCAGCCGTGTTGTGCACGGCGACCAGCGCTTCGTGCACAAACGCCCGATCGTGGCCGGCGACGAACTCACCGGCGTGCTCGAGATCGCATCGATCAAGACCCTCGGCGCTCACGCAATGGTGACCATGAACACAGACATCTTCGCCAACGGCGACGAGCTGGTTTGCACCGCCATTTCGACCCTCGTGGTTCGAGGTGGCGAATGACCCACATCAACATCGCCGGCCTAGAGGTCGGTCAAGAGATCGGTTCGCGCGACTTTTTGCTCACCCGCGACTCGCTCGTGAAGTACGCGTCGGCATCCGGTGACTTCAACCCAATTCACTACCGCGACGACTTCGCCAAGTCGGTTGGCCTCGATGGCGTTCTGGCACACGGCATGCTCACCATGGCCGCTGCCGTGAACGTTGCCATCGACTGGGTCGGCGACCCAGGCAAGGTCATCGACTACGGCGTGCGTTTCACCAAGCCCGTTTACGTCGATGCATCCGTAGGCGCCGTCGTTCGCGTTGTCGGCAAGATCGGCGCGATTGATCCAGAGGCCAACACCGTGCGCGTCGACCTGACCGCAACCTTCGACGACAACGCCGTGCTTGGCAAGGCCCAAGCCGTGGTTCGCCTCTAGCCATGAACACCCAGCCGCTTCGCGTCCTCACCACTATTGGTGTTGGTGGCGAGCCGGCTGGCATCCTGGCACCGCAGTCGCGAGCCGAACTCATCGCGGCGGCAAAGTCGCTCTGGTCGAGCGGCGATGACTGGATGATTCTCGGCGGCGGCAGCAACGTCGTGATTGCCGACGAGGTGCCAAACCTGCACGTGCTCAAGGTTGAAACCAAGGGCATCGAGGTGCTCGCGCCAGGGCACATCCGTGTTGAAGCGGGTGAAAACTGGGATGAGCTCGTCGACTTCACCGTCACGCACGCCTGGTCGGGCCTGGAGTCGCTGAGCGGCATCCCTGGCACCGCCGGCGCGGCGCCGATTCAGAACATCGGGGCATACGGCCAAGAGGTTTCGCAGGTTATCGAGCGAATCGAGTTTCTCGATTACGAGACCCACGAGCTCGTGGTGCTCGAGGCAGCCGACTGCGGCTTTGGTTATCGAGACAGCTCGTTCAAGCGCGGCCGCGCAGGGCTCGTCACCTGGGTTGAGTTTCGCCTATTGGTTGACCTGCCGGCCGGCAGCCACGAGCTGATGCGCCGCCGTCGGGCCGAGGTGCTGGCTACCAGAGCGGCTAAGGGCATGGTGCTCGACCCAACCGACGCCGACACCGCGTCCTGTGGCTCTTTCTTTACCAACCCGATCGTGAGCGACCGCTTTGCACGCACGCTGCCTGAAGGCGCCCCGCGCTGGGACATCGCCGAAGACGACGGCGCGACCGTGAAACTCAGCGCAGCCTGGCTGATCGAAAACTCGGGTATTCGCAAGGGCTTCGCCATCGCGGGCTCAAACGCGGCAATCTCGTCGAAGCACGCGCTCGCGATCACCAACCGTGGGGGAGCAACGGCAGAAGAGGTCGTGCAGCTGGCGCGCTACATCCAAGACCGTGTCGCCAACCAGTGGGGCGTCACGCTGGTGCCAGAGCCGAACCTAATCGGTTTCTAGGCCAAACCTTCGGGCAAACCCCTAGGCGAACAGCTTCTGCAGGCGCTGGATGCCCTCGAGCAGCGGGGCATCGCCCAGCGCATACGAGAGACGCACGTAGCCCGAGGGGCCGAAGGCCTCACCAGGAACCAGGGCAACCTCGGCGGCATCCAAGATGTAATCGGCTAGTTCGAGCGAGCTCGTGATGTGCTTGCCACCCCACTCGCGATTCAACAGGCCGGTCACGTCGCTGTAAACATAGAACGCACCCTGCGGGGTCGGTGCAACCCAGCCCGGAATCTTGTTCAACTCGGCAACCGCGAGCTTGCGGCGGCGGTCGAATGCCTCGCGCATCTGCAGCACCTCATCCTGAGGGCCGGTCAGCGCGGCAATCGCCGCACGCTGCGAGATGTTCGACACGTTCGACGAGAGGTGCGACTGCAGGTTGCCCGCGGCCTTGATTGCGTCGGCAGGGCCAACCATCCAGCCCAAACGCCATCCGGTCATTGCATAAGACTTGGCCACACCATTAACCAGGATGGTCCTGTCGGCGAGCTCAGGCACTGCCTCTGTGATCGAGGTGGCACGAACGCCGTCGTAGGTGAGGTTCTGATAGATCTCGTCGGTGATTACCCAAAGGCCGTTCTCATAGGCCCACTTGCCGATTGCCTCGACCTGCTCGGCGCTATAGACCGAACCGGTTGGGTTCGAAGGCGAGCAAAACAGCAGAACCTTGCTGCGAGGGGTGCGGGCGGCCTCGAGCTGGTCGACGGTCACCATGTAGTTCTGGTCTGAACCGGCAAAAACCTCAACGGTCTTGCCGCCGGCAAGCGCGATGGCCTCTGGGTAGGTTGTCCAGTATGGCGATGGCAGCAAAACCTCGTCGCCCGGGTCGAGCAACGTTGCGAATGCCTGATAGACGGCCTGCTTGCCGCCGTTGGTCACGATTACCTGGGAAGCGGTGACCTCGGTGCCGCTGTCGACGCGGGTCTTGTGCGCGATTGCCTCGCGAAGGTCTGGCAAACCAACCGCTGGCGTGTAGCGGTGGTTCTTTGGGTCGCGGGCTGCGGCAATCGCTGCCTCGACGATGTGGCCCGGGGTGGCAAAGTCTGGTTCGCCCGCCGCATACGAGATAACTGGGCGGCCAGCGGCCTGCAGCGACTTGGCCTTTGCGTCAACTTTTAGGGTTGCCGACTCGGCGATCGACCCGATGCGCTTCGAAATTCTTGAAAACGAGGATTCAGACATGCGTTTAAGCCTACTTTAGGCAGCGCTCGCGAATCGGCCGATGCCCCCAGAAGGCCCATTCGCCTTTGCTTTTTGGCCCCAAGCGGTCTAAACTTCTTGAAGGTAGTTGACAACTTCCGGAGCCTAATCTGGCAAATTAATCACCTTAGATTTTCAATCTAGAAGTGTGCCCTTTTTTGGGGGTTTGCAGATTGCGTCGAGGATGCAACGGTTGTCATAGCCCGAATAGGGCGGTGGCTCAATTGGTAGAGCAGCGGTCTCCAAAACCGCAGGTTGCAGGTTCGAGTCCTGTCCGCCCTGCAAGCAGCATCCGAGTTGTAAAGCAAGAAGAGAGAAACGAATGGCTGAAGAGCTAGAGCACGCTTCTGAAGACCTCGTCGAAAAGGCGAAGGCCGACAAGGCTAAGGCGCGCGGCCCAGTGGGCAAGGTTTCGCTGTTTCTGCGTCAGGTTGTGGGCGAACTCAAGAAGGTCACCCGCCCAACCGTCGCCGAACTGCGCAACTACACCGCGGTTGTCATCGGCTTCGTCGTAGTCGTGATCCTGGTCATCGGTGCTTTCGACTGGCTGTTCTTCAAGGGAGTCGTCTGGACCTTCTCGGGTCAGTAAGACAACCACCCCAAACAACAAGATTTTCTGGATAGGAAACTGAAGTGACTGATATCGAACGCGATGAGCTGACTGAGCTCGACGCAACCGTCGCCGAGACCGTTGAGGTTGTCGAGGATGACGACGTTGCCGACGAGGTCGTCGCTGAGGCCGCTGCCGAAGAGGTTGAGGTTGAGGTTGAAGAAGACCCCTACCGCGTCTTCAAGCAGGAGCTTCGCACCAAGCCTGGCAAGTGGTACGTCGTGCACAGCTACGCCGGCTACGAGAAGCGCGTCAAGCAGAACATCGAGAACCGCAAGCTAACCCTCGAGGGTGGCGACGACGTCTACCAGGTCGAGGTTCCGATGGAAGACACCATCGAGATCAAGAATGGCCAGCGCAAGTTGGTCACCAAGGTTCGCATCCCTGGTTATGTTTTGGTTCGCATGAACATGACCGAAGACTCGTGGTCGCTCATTCGCCACACTCCTGCGGTCACCGGCTTTGTCGGCAACTCGCAGAGCCCAACCCCACTTCGCCCAGACGAGGCCTTCAACATGTTGAAGACCCTCTATGTTCTGCCTGAGGAGGCCGCCGCCAAGGCTGCCGTCAAGGGTGGCGTGGCCGTCAAGGGCAAGGCTCGCGCTGTTCCGGTCAATGTTGACTACAAGCTCGGCGAGAGCATCATGATTCGCGACGGTTCGTTCGCTGGTCTGCCAGGAACCATCAGCGAGATCAAGCCAGAGAGTGGCAAGCTCACCGTGCTCGTCTCGTTGTTCGAGCGCGAGACTCCGGTCGAGCTCGGCTTCGAGCAGGTTGGTCCGCTCAACTAATCGGTAGCCGTCAGGCATCCGAGTCAAAGATTTTCAGAAACCAAACAAAAGGAATAAGAAATGGCACCGAAGAAGAAAGTCACCGGTCTGATCAAGCTTCAGATCTCGGCAGGCGCTGCTAACCCAGCTCCACCGATTGGTCCAGCTCTGGGTCAGCACGGTGTAAACATCATGGAGTTCTGCACCGCGTACAACAACGCAACCGCAGACCAGCGTGGAAACATCGTTCCAGTTGAGATCACCGTTTACGAAGACCGTTCGTTCACCTTCGTTCTCAAGACTCCTCCTGCAGCAGAGCTCATCAAGAAGGCTGCCGGCGTTGCAAAGGGTTCGGCTACCCCTCACACCGTGAAGGTCGCTACCCTTTCGAAGGACGCTCTCTACAAGATCGCCGAGCAGAAGATGTCTGACCTGAACGCCAACGACGTTGATGCAGCAGCAAAGATCATCGCGGGCACCGCTCGCAGCATGGGCATCACCGTAGAGGCCTAAGCACCAAGACCCGCCGAGCGGCTTCGGTCGCGCGGCATGCACCACCGCAGTCCCGCATCCGTGGGTTTGCAAAAGATAGTCGTGGGAGAACCCAGCGCGGTTCGTCAACCACAACTGTGACCAATTAGAAAAGGAATAACAGATGGCAAAGCGCAGCAAGGCCTATTTGGCCGCCGCCGAAAAGATTCAGGTCGGCAAGCTCTACACCCCAGGCGAAGCCGTAGCACTCGTTCGCGAGACCGGCTCGACCAAGTTCGACTCGACCATTGAGGTTGCCCTCAAGCTAGGTGTCGACCCTCGCAAGGCAGACCAGATGATCCGCGGAACCGTATCGCTTCCGAACGGAACCGGTAAGACCGCCCGCGTTATCGTGTTTGCAACCGGCCCTGCCGCAGAGGCTGCACTCGCAGCTGGCGCAGACGAGGTTGGCGGCGACGAGCTCATCGAGAAGGTTGCAGCTGGTTGGGTCGACTTCGACTCGGCAGTCTCGACCCCAGAGCTCATGGGCAAGGTCGGTCGCCTCGGAAAGGTCCTTGGTCCTCGCAACCTGATGCCAAACCCTAAGACCGGAACCGTCACCCCAGACGTTGCCAAGGCAGTCACCGACATCAAGGGCGGAAAGATTGAGTTCCGCATCGACAAGCAGTCGAACCTGCACTTCATCATCGGCAAGGCTTCGTTCACCGCGAAGCAGCTCGGCGAGAACCTCGAGGCAGCTCTTGACGAAGTTCTTCGTCTAAAGCCTTCGAGCTCGAAGGGTCGCTACCTGATCAAGGGTTCGATCGCCACCACGTTTGGTCCTGGCATTCCGCTAGACACCAACGTCACCAAGGTTGAGCTCTAAAACTTAACCAAAAGACTCTAGGATGAGGGGCTGTGGCTAAAGCCACAGTCCCTTGTTCTCTCTTATAGGCCGTTGGCCGCTTACCGAAGGTTGGGATATTGGCAGCACACGCGTTTGGCGCAGCAACTCTGCTCGATGTAAAAGATCCGATGGGATTGCGCAGCAGCGCACCCCTGCTAGACGCGTGGATTCGCGATATGGAGACCGATAGGTCGCCATTCCAGATTCCCGGTCACAAGGGCCGCACCGACCTTACCGGTGCCGTCGTCGATGGCGACATCCCCGTTTTGCCAGGTAATCACCCGCACCGCATCTCGCCCAGCCTGATTCTCGAGGCCGAGGCGCTAGCGGCGAACCTCTGGGGCGCAGATCTTTGCCGCTTCGGCGTAAACGGTTCGAGCGGCTCGAATCACGCTGCGGTTATGGCGGTTGCCGGACCCGGCGACAAGGTCATCGTCTCGCGAACCCTGCACAAATCTGTCGCCGTAGGCCTGGTCTATGCCGGTGTGACACCGATTTGGGTTCGCCCAGAGATCAACCCGGCCACCGGCCTGCCCGAATACCTGCCTTCGAGCAAGTTGGCGGCAACCCTGGCCGAACACCCGGATGCCAAGGCCGTGCTGATCGGCGAGCCGAGCTACGTCGGCACGATGTCGAACATTCCGCGCCTGGCCAAGGTCACGCACGAATACGGCATTCCGTTGGTGGTCGATGCGGCATGGGCTGCGCACTACGGGTTTCACCCCGAGTTGCCGAACCACCCGTTGGCCGAGGGTGCTGACATCGTGGTGACTAGTGCCCACAAGACTCTGCCTAGCTACTCGCAGGCTTCGTTCGTTTTGGTTCGCGGCGAATACGTCGACCTCGCGCGCTTTAACAAGATGTTTGATTCGACGCAAACCACCTCGATGTCGGGCCGTATCTTGGCCAGCATCGACGCGGCTCGTGCGCTGCTCGAGCGTCACGGCGAAGAGCTGATCGGCCCGATTATCGAGGCCACCGAACGTGGTCGCGCTCGCTTGACTGCGGCCGGCATCGGCGTGATCGACGGCGAATACATCGATCCGCTGAAACTCGTGATTCTGCTCAGCACCGTGGGCGCCGATGGCAACCGCGTTGAGCGCGACCTGCTCGACGCAAACATCGATGTCGAAATGGCCAACCGCGACATCATCATTCCGATGATCACCTTTGCCGACACCCCCGACCGCATCGACGACCTCATTGGTCGCATCATTGCGTCGGTTGATGAGCACCGCGATGAGCTGCGACCAATCAAGATTTCGCCAGCGTTTTCGATTGAGCCAGAGGTCGTCGTGACTCCGCGCGAGGCGTTCTTCTCGGCATACGAGGTCATCGACAGCGCGGATGCGGTCGGTCGCGTTTGCGCCGAGATGATCTGCCCCTACCCGCCGGGTGTGCCGGTGCTTTCGCCGGGCGAACGCATCACCGAGGCCGCGCTCAACGCTTTGTTTGAGGCTCGCGACATCGGCGTGCGCATCGCCTTCGTGGCCGACCCTACGCTCAAGACCATCAAGGTCTTGCCTCATTAAAAAGGCATGACACGAAGGCTCGCACTCCTTCGGCAATAAACCTGTTTGACGCGCTTTTGCCAAAAGTGAGCCGATAGTTAACCAACTCGACTTAGCCTTTGAGGGTTATGTCAAAAATCATCATTGTTGGCGGCGGTGTCATTGGCACCATGCACGCCTGGCAAGCGCTGGAGCGCGGCCACCAAGTTGTGCAATTGGAGCGCGACCTGACCCCACGCAGCGCATCCGTGCGGAATTTCGGCCTGGTCTGGGTTAGTGGCCGTGCAAGCGGCGCCGAACTCGACGAAGCCATTCGTGCCCGAGAACTTTGGGGCAAACTCGCGCAAGACAACCGCGCGCTGCAGTTTCGCCCAAACGGCTCGCTAACCATCGCCCGCAACGAGGCCGAACTGGCTGTGATGCAAGAGTCGATGCAGAAGGCCGACGCAGAATCACGCGGATGGCGCCTGCTCGATGCCGCCGAGACTCGCGTGCTCAACCCCGCTTTGCGCGGCAGATTCCTAGGTGCACTTTGGTGCCCGCTCGACGCAGCCGTCGAACCGCCGACCGTGCTCGGCGAGATGCGCGGCTACCTGGCCGCCAACCCGAACTACGAAGTCAACTTTGGTGTCGAGGTCGTTGACTTCGCCGAAACCGATTCATCCGTTGCAGCTCTCGCCCGCGACGGCAGGCGCTTCGAGGCCGACCTCGTCATTCTCTGCCCCGGCGCCGACCACTCGACCCTATTTGGCGAGAAGTTCGCAACCGCCCCGCTGCGCCGAGTGCGCCTGCAGATGATGTCGACCGCCGCATTCGACGAAGACATCACGACCTCGATCGCCGATGGCGACTCGCTGCGCTACTACCCCGCATACGACGTGCCTGCCCTCAAGAAGCTGGCCCCGCAGCATCCGATCGCCGAAGAACACGCGATGCAGCTGCTGCTCGTGCAACGCACTGACGGCACCCTGACCATCGGCGACACCCACGAATACGACGAGCCGTTCGAGTTCAGGTTGCGCGAAGACGTCTATCAATACCTGGCCGACGTCGCTAGCGATATTCTCGGTCTCCGCATCCCTGAGATCGTCAACCGCTGGGATGGAATCTATAGCCAACGCACGGATGGCGCTATTTGCGACCGCCAGCAGATTTCGCCGCGCATCATAAGCGTGACCGGCCCGGGCGGCCGAGGCAACAGCCTTTCGCCGGCAATCGCCGAAACTACGTTCAAGACCCTGATCGATTAGTCAGAAGTTTGCCCCGACTCACCACCAAGGAGACCACCGTGATTGTTCCAATGCTCGCCCTCGATGTCGCCGGCACAACCGTTCAAGACCAGGGCGTTGTGCTCACCGCGTTCGAGAGTGCATTCAGCAGCCTCGTGCCAGAGATCTGGGCCGAGCGTTCAGAAGAGCTCATGGACTACGCGGTTGCCACCATGGGCCAGTCGAAGATTGAGGTGTTCACAGCCATGCTGGGCGAGGGCGCCAAGGCCCACATGGCAAACGTCGAGTTCGAGAAGGCCTATTTGAAGGCAATCGAGGATGGCGGCGCATTCGCAATCGACGGTGCCGAAGATCTCTTCGCGGTTGCCCGCGAGCACAAGATTCCCGTTGTGTTGACTACCGGCTTCAGCCGCAAGACACTTGATGCGCTTATGTCAGCCCTCGGCTGGGCCAACGCAATCGACCTCACCGTCACGCCGACCGAGGCGGGCCGCGGCAGGCCACATCCGGATATGTTGAATCTCGCGGCCAAGCACTTTGGCGTGACCGACAAGGCGAGCGTCGTCGTAGCTGGTGACACGGAGTCAGACATCGCCTTTGGCAAGGCGTTTGGTTCGAGTCACGTTTATGGCGTGACAACCGGGGCGCACTCTTATTCGCAACTGATCAAGGCCGGTGCAACCAACGTTTTCTCGAGCGTTCACGACCTGATTTCACTCATCACTTCTTAGTAACGCCTCGAGTTAACCTTTTGAACCCATAAGTACGTCCAGTTTTTATCGGATGACAGCCGAAAGGTCAGGCTGACTTAACCAAATGTTCTGAAACGCGTCCTGTACTGGTAGCGAACTCGACCGAGTCTCAAAACTCTCAACAAGGAGAACTAATGCGTTTCAAGCGTTTCGCAGCGGCAGCGGTAGCTGTCGTAGCAGCGGCTGGCATGAGCCTTAGCTTTGCTGCACCATCCCAGGCTGCAATCAACTACTGCAAGGTCACCGACCTGAAATCGACCTCCAACGGCATGAACGGACTTGTTGCTGCCGCCAAGAAAGAGGGCCAGCTCAACGTAATCACCCTTCCTCGTGACTGGGCCAACTACGGCGAGGCCATGGACCTGTTCAGCAAGGCCTTCGGCATCAAGATCAACAACGACAACCCAGACGGTTCGTCGGCCTACGAGCTCCAGACCATCGCAACGGCAACCCCAGACAAGCAGCCAGATGTCGTTGACATCGGCGTATCGGCTCTCAACACCGTTGTTGGCGCAGGTCGCACCAGCATCTTCTCGAACTACAAGGTTCAGACCTGGAACGACATTCCTGCCGAGTGGAAAGACGCCGGCGGTGCATGGTACGGCGACTACAACGGCATCATCGCTATCGCTTACGACAGCTCGGTTTCGCCAGCTCCTAAGAAGATCTCTGACCTAGCCAACGCCGCTTACCACGGTCAGGTAGCTCTCGGTGGAGACCCATCGGCCGCACAGGAAGCCTTCATGTCGGTCTTCGCAGCTGCTATCGCCAAGGGCGGTTCGGTCACGAACATCCAGCCTGGAATCGACTTCTTCAAGACCCTGAAGCAGAACGGCAACTTCACCAGCGTGCTAGCTAACGGTGCCAACTACGTATCGGGCGCTTACAAGATCAGCCTTTCGTGGAACTTCAACGGCCCAGGTGCCATTGCTTCGGCCAAGGCTGCCGGCAAGACCCTGAAGTACGTTATTCCTTCGGACGTCGCTCTTCAGGGCACCCCTTACATCCAGGCAATCAACAAGAAGGCCCCTCACTGTGCCGCCGCTCGTCTGTGGGAAGAGTTCCTATACTCCGAGAACAAGGGCAAGGGCAGCAGTAAGATCACCGCAGCCGACAAGAAGCTGCCTGGTCAGGCTCTGTTCAACACCATCATGGGTGGCCAGAACATCTTCGTCTCTGGTGGAGCAACGCCTATCACTGTCAAGGCCATGACCAAGAAGGGTCTGCTAATCAAGGCTCCAGCTGGTCTCGATGTTCCAAAGACTGCCAAGCTAGTTATGCCATCGCCTGACAACCAGGCTGCCGGCAAGGCTCTTGTTACTTCGCAGTGGCCAAACCTCTAAGTAGCACCGTTGACAAGGGCGTCGCTAATAGCGGCGCCCTTGTTAGCGCGTTCGCTCGGCAGATCGTGCCGATTGCCCCCATCCTGGTTCTCATAGTCGTCTTTCTCATCTGGCCGATCGTCAATGTGGCGGCCAAGGCATTCGAAGACAACAACGGAAACTTCACCCTCGACAACTTTGTCGTGGCCTCTCAGGGCGTCTATGCCCAGGCCTTCGGCAATAGCATTTCGCTCGGCATCTATTCGGCACTGCTCGCCTCGATTCCCGGGGCCGCGTTTGCCTACATCATCGAGAGCCGCGGCTCAGAATTTTTGAAGCGGATAATCAACTCCGCGACCAGCGTGCTTGCAATCAGCGGCGGTGTGCCCCTCGCCTTCATGTTCATCGCAGCCTTCGGTGTCGAGGGTTCGGCCACCGTGCTCTTGAAGTTCATCGGCCTAGACCTCTACGCCAGCGGCTTCACTCTCTTTTCTTATTGGGGCCTCGTGCTCGTCTATTGCTTCTTTCAGATTCCAATCATGGTTCTGGTCTTTTCGCCCGCCGTTCAGGCGCTGCGCAAAGAGTGGACAGAAGCCGCCCGCAGCCTCGGGGCATCCAAGTGGCAATACTGGCGTCACGTCGGAATCCCGCTGCTTTTTCCTAGCTTCTCCGCGTCCTTCCTCCTCCTTTTTGCGAGCGCCTTCTCTGCCTATGCCACGGCTCGCGCCATGACGGTGGGCACGATCGCCCTCGTTCCACTCATGATCGGCACACTGGTAGACGGCAACGTCATTGTCGATCAGTTCAACCTCGGCAAAGCCTTGGCCATTGGCATGGTGCTGGTCACCGCGGTTGCCATGGTGCCTTATCTGCTCATCCAACGTCGTGTAGCTAGGTGGCAAAAGTGAAGCGTTTAGGGTTCAAACTGCCGTCGGCGGGTCTGTTCATTACGGTTCTGCTGGCAGGAATCTTTGTGCTGCTGCCGCTTGGTTCGGCGAGCGAGTATTCGTTCAGAACCCCGATGTTCGGCCCGGGCACCTACGGCTGGGACAACTACGCCTGGTTCGTCTCGCAGCCTGACTTCGGTACCTACGTGACGCTCTCGCTGATGCTCGCCGCGGTGGCCGCCGCCATCACCCTGTTTGTCTTGGTGCCGACGGTTGTGTGGCTCAACCTGCGCGGCCAAAGGCTTCGCCCCCTCATGGAGTTTCTGACGCTGCTACCCCTGGTCATCCCGGTGGTTGCCCTCGCGATCGGCGCGCAGACCTCGTTGCCGGTCGAACTGCAGTCGAATCAGTATTCGCTCTCGTTCTTCTACTTCGTGCTAGCCCTGCCGTACACCTATAGAACGCTGGATATCGGAATCCGGGCCATCCCGTTGAAGACGCTCAGCGAGGCCGCCCGCAGCCTTGGCGCCAGCCAGATCAAGGTCATAGCGCTGGTCCTAGCGCCAGTGGTTCGCGGTGCGGTAATCGCTTCGGTCTTCTTGACCATCGCCCTCTCGCTCGGCGAGTTCACGCTCACCTCGCTGCTGCACTGGCAGACCTTCACCACCTGGGTGACGGTCATCTCGCAAAGCAACATCCTTGGCGCAATCGCGCTCTCGGTTTTCACCATCGTGGCGGCCTTCGCGCTGCTGCTCGTTGTTGGTCTCGTTTCGATTCGCACGAAGCGTCGCCAAGTCACGGAGGAATAATGAAGAAGAAGTCGACCGCTCTGCGTCTGCGTGGAATCACCAAGAGTTTTGACGGAGTGACCGCGCTAGATTCGCTAGACCTAGACGTCAAGCCCGGTGAACTCGTTGCCCTGCTCGGCCCATCCGGCTGCGGCAAGACCACGGCCCTGCGCATTGTTGCCGGGCTCGAGAAGGCAGACTCGGGCAAGGTGCTCGTGCGCGGCGAAGACATCACCGACCTGCCGGCACACAGGCGCCACATGGGCATGGTCTTTCAGCAGTACTCGCTGTTTCCGAACCTCACCGCCGAAGAGAACGCAGCGTTCGGACTGCGAATGCAGGGCATCGCCGGTGCCGAGCGTCGGGGCCGCGCCCTCGAGTTGCTCGATCTTGTCGGCTTGAGCGCGCTTGCCAAGCGCTACCCTCACGAGATGTCGGGCGGGCAGCAGCAGCGAGTTGCCCTGGCTCGTGCACTCGCAGTTGAGCCCGAGGTGCTGCTGCTCGATGAACCACTAAGTGCGCTCGATGCAAAGGTGCGCACGAGCCTTCGTGAAGAAATCCGCCGGCTGCAGCTTGAACTCGGCACCACCACAATCTTCGTCACCCACGACCAAGAAGAGGCCATGGC
>JBEGJS010000015.1:0-3159 GCA_041184485.1 Actinomycetota bacterium
ATCTCGTAGCGAACCTTCTCCCAGCTCGTCGGCGAGACGTCAAACTCTTCGCCTCCGACGCGCACCTTGACGTGCCTCGAGTCGGGAATCTCGACGACGGTGCCGATCGTGCCATTGACCCAGCGGCGCACCATGGTGCCATCCTTGGCTCTCTTGGTGTTTGAGTCGTCGTTCTTGACGAACATCACCTGAGCGCCAACCTTGAGCGTGAGGGTCTCTTCTACCGGCAGCGCGCGGCCGAAAGCCTGCTGGTCTCCGGCGCTGAAGGCGCCTTTAAAAACGGTGGCCGGCGACTTGATTGCAGATAGGTGGCTGAAGTTGACCTGATCGACGGTGGCGTTCACGGTGGCCAACCGGATGATGTCTTCGTTGGGCACCGGTTTGACGCCGGCCGCATTGATCACATCGAGCATCGCCTGGGTGACCGAGCCGTCGCGAATCGCGTTCAAGATCTCTTTGAACTCAGGGTCGTGCTGCCTAAAGATTTCGCTGAGCTCGTATCGCTCGAGCGATGCCGGCTCGACGGCTCGGTCGGTTGCCCGCCAAACCTTGGCGTCAAAGAACCAGCCGCTCTGATAGTGCTCGCGCATCACCGCGATGTCTTCATCCTTGAGAACGGGCGCCAACTGGTATGGGTCGCCAAACATCACGACCTGCACGCCACCGAATGGCCTCGAGCGCTTGCCTCGAGCGATGCCGAGCATGCGGCTCATGGCGTCCATCATGTCCGCGTTGACCATCGAGACCTCGTCGATCACGAGCATGTCTATTGCGCGCAAGACCTCGCGCGTGCGGCGATTCAGGTGACGGGCGAGCTCGACGTCGCCGAGCATGCCGAGCGGAAACCCAAATGCCGAGTGAATCGTGGCACCGCCAACGTTGAGCGCGGCGACTCCGGTTGGCGCAACCACGAGCGTCTTCTTCTCGGTGTTCTCGATCAGATAGGTGAGCAGGGTCGACTTGCCGGTGCCGGCGCGGCCGGTCACGAAGATGTGCGAGTCGGTGCCCTCGATGTAGTCGAACAGGGCCGCCTGTTCGTTCGAAAGCTCAATCTTCACGCTGATCCCCAGTCTGTGGGCCACCGGTTGGGCCCGCCTGCCGACCTCGAGCCCGCTCTTCGCGGGCGGCCAGAGCAGCCAGCATAGCGTTGTAGTCCGACACATCTTGGTTGCCACTTCGGTCGCTCGCGCGATCTAGCCTGCGCGAGTCGCGCTGGTCGGCGCGAAACCACTGCGACGCCACGATGATAGTGAGCACGGCTGTTGGAACCTCTCCGATTCCCCAGGCGATGGCACCGCCGGTAGCCTGATCTGCCAGCGGCGTCGCTCCCCAGGTGCGGCCCATTGCGCCGTACCAGTCGGCCAGCAGCAGCGCGTGCCCATCCATGAGGGCGAGGCCAAAGAAGGCGTGAAAGGTCAGCGTGCCGATCAGCAGCAACAGACGCGCTGCAAATGGCAGGCGGTTCGGGCCGGGATCGATGCCGACCAGCGCCTGCACAAACAGGTAGCCCGTAATCAAGAAGTGCAGCACCATCCACTCGTGGCCGATGTGCTCGCGCGTTGCCCACGAGAACAGGCCGGTGAAATAGAAGGTGACCAACGAGGATGCAAACAGCACGCCGGCAACAATCGGATTCGAAACGATTCGCGCGAATGGCGTGTGCACGGCCCAAAGCACCCACTCGCGCACGCCCATCGAGTCATCCTTGCGCTTTGCAACTGCTCGGGCGAGCAGCGTGACCGGTGCACCCGGCACCAACAGCACCGGAATGCCCATCGCGAGCACCATGTGCGCCAGCATGTGCATGCTGAAGAGGTACTCCTCATAGACGTTGAATACGCCGCTCGTCGTATAAACCAGCAGCGCCATTCCGCCCAACCAGGATGCGGTGCGCGACCAATGCCAAGAGTCTCCTCGTCGTCGAAGGCGAATCACGCCGGCCACGTATGCGACGCTCGCCGCGATGGCAATCAGGAGCCAGAGTAGGTCGATCTTCCAGGCGAAGAAGTACGAGTCGCTCGTGAGCGGCGGAGGCAGCAGCTCCCCGGTGAGAATCTGCGCGGGGGTGAGTGGGGCCAGGTTGCCGACGGCGCCCTTCGCGGATGCCGACGGCGGGGCCGTCTGGCTGAGCGCGGTGGCGATTCCGATTGTGCCGCCCATAACCAGCAGCTCAACGACGATGAGGTTCCAGAATCGAGGGGCGTCGCCATCTTGGGTGTCGAGCCGGCGCAGCACCCGCAGCCTGTAGCTGGCGCCGAAGGCGCCCAAAATTAAAAGCGCCGAAATTTTGATGGCGACCAAACCGCCATAAGGTGTGAACCACTGCTCAAAGCTCTTGATTCTCAACGCCGTGGCAAACACACCAGAGGCAGCAACGAGCAAAAAGGCAACCAGCGCCAGGCTCGAGTAGCGACGAGCCAGAGTCGCTGCCTGGGTGCCGAAGGCACCTCGAATTATGAAGAGCGCCGCGAGGCCGCCGACCCAGATCGAGACGGCCACGATGTGAATGCCAATCGAGTTCACGGCCATTCCGTGGCCGGCTGTTCCCGCCGCGTGGCCGGTCTGGGCCAACGGAATCAGTGAGGCAATCGCGAACGCTGCCAGCATGCCCGTGCCGGTGAGGCCACGCACCCCGAGGGTGAGCAACGTCAGCAGGGCGGCCGCCGCCGCGTTCATCGCGAGCAGTTGCCCCAGCTGTACGCCAAGAACAAACTGGGTGAAGCCGGCTGCAAAGTTAGCGCCAAAGCCAACGTTGGCAACGAACATGTAGGTGAAGACCAAATACCCGAGACCACTGATGGCCCAGAGTGCCGAGAATGCCGAGGCAACATTGAGTGTGCGCTCGAGCAGCTTGTCTCGATTAGGCAAGGCAAAGGCCGCAAACACCAGCGAGCCAATGGCGATCGCCATGGTGATTTCTTGGATGCCCCGCGCCACCGGTAATCCGAGTCGGATAAACGGGCCCGGGTCGGCCAGCGCAAGAGGAGCGGCACCGCCCCCGAAGATGAGCCCGAAGGTCAGTGTCGCCATAGCCGCGTCCAGCAAAGCAGCCAGCACGGCAATCGAACGACTCAGGGGTTTAGGCACTCATCCAGCCTACTTAAGCAAAAAGGCGCCGACCGAAGTCGACGCCCTCTTGTGAAACTTGAACTACTTAAC
>JBEGJS010000016.1:0-9551 GCA_041184485.1 Actinomycetota bacterium
GGCTAGATCTCTCTTCGATTCCCGAAGATGAAGTGCCGTTCGCCGAACTTCGAAAGCGCCGCCCGCTGGTGGGCTTCGTGGTCGCGAGCATGCTTGCGATTGTGCTCGGTTCGGGCATCGGCTGGTGGTTCAGCGCCGGGCCGGGAGCACCGATCACGGTGCCGAACCTCATCGGGCAATCCCCCGCTGCCGCAGAAGACCAACTCGCTGGGCTTGGCCTCAACTTCGTCGAAGCCACCGAGCACAGCGCATCCGTGCAAAAATCGCTAATCTCGCACACCGAACCGGCAGCCGGCCTACCCCTCGCCAGAGGCGGAACCCTCAAGATTTTCGTCTCCATCGGCCCCAAGATGCTTCGCGCACCGAGCCTTCGCGGACAAAACCTGGTGAACGCCGAGGCGTCCATCGTTGCCGCCGGCTTCAAGATCGGCGCGGTTGCATCATATTTTGACGCGACCCCGGTTGGTCAGGTCTTCGATTACACGGGCGCGGATGGCAAGAGAGTCGCCGAGGGTTCACCCATAGACGTCAAGGTCTCGCTCGGGCCACTGCCACAGGTGCTAAACCTGAATAGCTCGGCCGCCAAGGTCGCCATTCAATTGGCTGGGCTAAAACTCGGCAGGGTCAAGTTCGCATACTCCGATTCGATCCCCGTTGGCTCGGCCATCGCCCTGAACCCTCGTGGCGGGCTGGCACAACTGGGGCACGGGGCCGTCGTTGACCTGATTGTCTCGAAAGGCCCGCACACGGTCATCATGCCCCAACTGATTGGCCAGACCATCGCAGCTGGTCAGCTTGCGCTGAGAAACCTCGGACTCAAGCCAATCGTGAACACCGATCGACTCACGAGCGATTGGGGAATCGTCAAGATCAAGCACACCTCGGTTGATGCGGGCACAACTGTTCGAGTAGGCGACAGCATCACCATTTCGTCGAACTAGGCTCCAGCCGAAGCAAGCTCACGCCCCGCGCGGCCCTGCCCAGCTCGTTGCGGCTAGCTAGTTTTTGGCCAGCTGCTCTGCAACCAAGAAGGCCAGCTCAAGCGACTGGCTGTGGTTCAAACGTGGGTCGCACAGAGATTCGTAGCGCTCTTCGAGAGTCGACTCGTCGATCTGCTCCGAACCGCCGAGGCACTCTGCAACGTCGTCGCCGGTTAGTTCAACATGGATGCCGCCCGGCACGGTGCCCAGGGCCTTGTGAACCTCGAAGAATCCGCGAACCTCGTCCATGACGTCGTCAAAGCGACGCGACTTGTAGCCGTTCTTGGTGGTGATTCCGTTGCCGTGCATCGGGTCGGTGATCCAGAGTGGCTCTGCGCCAGAGTTCTTGGCTGCCTCGACGAGCTTTGGCAGCTCTTCGCGAATCTTGCCGGCACCCATGCGAGAGATGAAGGTCAGGCGGCCAGGCTCGCGGTTTGGGTCGAGTTTGTCGATGAGGCGCAAAACGTCGTCGGCCTGAGTGGTCGGGCCGAGCTTGACGCCGATTGGGTTTCGGATGCGCGACATGAAGTCAACGTGAGCGCCGTCGAGCTGACGGGTGCGCTCACCGATCCAGACGAGGTGGCCCGAGGTGTCATAAGGGGTTCCGGTGCGCGAATCGATGCGGGTCAGCGGGCGCTCGTAGTCAAACAGCAGGGCCTCGTGGCTGACATAGAAGTCAACGGCACGCAGGGCGTTGAAGTCGGCGCCACAGGCATCCATGAATCGAATCGCGCGGTCGATCTCTTTGGCCAGCGACTCGTAGCGGGCGTTGGCCGGATTGTCGGTGAAACCCTTGTTCCACTCGTGCACCGAACGCAGGTCGGCGAATCCACCCATGGTGAAAGCACGAATCAGGTTAAGCGTCGAGGCAGAGGTGTGGTACGCCTGCAGCAGGCGCTGCGGGTCGTGCGCACGCGACTCTGCGGTGAAGTCGTAGCCGTTGACGGCATCGCCGCGGTAGGCCGGCAGGGTCACGCCCTCGCGGGTTTCGTCGTTTGAAGAGCGCGGTTTGGCCATCTGGCCAGCCATGCGACCCATCTTGATTACGGGCATCGATGCGCCGTAGGTCAGCACGACGGCCATCTGCAGAATCGTCTTCACTCGGTTGCGAATGCGGTCGGCGGTTGCGTCGGCAAAGGTTTCAGCGCAGTCGCCGCCCTGAAGCAAAAAGGCCTTGCCCTTGGCGGCCTGGGCGAGACGTTCGCGAAGAATGTCAACCTCACCGGCAAAGACCAGTGGTGGCTGCTTCGAAAGTTCGGCCTGAACGGCGGCGAGCGCTGCCTGGTCTAGCCAGGTCGGCTGCTGGGCGGCAGGCAGGTTGCGATAGTTGTCGAGACCAGCGATTACTGCCGGATCCGCCAAGACAACCTTCTCGTTATTGTTAGCCACTGCCCTACCTTGTTTTCTTTTCTTTCATGGATGACGCGTAGACGTCAACGTATTCTTGACCGCTGATCTTCATCAGCTCGTACATGATCTCGTCTGTGATGGCGCGCAATACGATGCGGTCGCCATCCATGCCCTCGAAGCGCGAGAAGTCGAGAGGCTTGCCGACGATGATGCCGACTCGGCGAATCCTCGGCAGTTTGCGGCCGATTGGCTGAACCTTCTCGGTGTCAATCATGGCAACCGGGATGACCGGAACCTTGGCCTCGAGCACCATGCGGGCGATGCCGGTGCGGCCGCGGTAAAGGCGCCCATCTGGGCTGCGAGTGCCCTCTGGATAAATGCCAAGCACCTGCCCAGATGCGAGCACCTGAAGCCCGGTGTTGAGCGAAGCCTCGGATGCCTTGCCGCCGGAGCGGTCGATTGGCAGCTGACCGGTGCCCTTGAAGAACCAGCGAGTAAGTGCGCCTTTTAGACCCTTGCCGGTGAAGTACTCGCTCTTGGCCAAGAACACGACCGGGCGGCGAGACTGAAGCGGAAGAAAGATCGAGTCAGAAAACGAGAGGTGGTTGCTGGCGAGAATCGCTGCCCCGTTGGTCGGGATGTTCTCCATGCCGCGAACCCACGGGCGAAAGAGCAGGCGCAACAGTGGGCCGAGAATGAAATTCTTCAAGATGAAATAGGCCATGTCACACCCCGCTTTCTTTGGAATTAGCCACTGACGAAATAGTCAATGTGCGAATGTCTAGTTTAACCGTTGGCGACCATGCGGCGCACGAGGTCGGCCGCGCCGACGACTCCCGCGTCATTCAGCAGTTCGGCGCCCTTGACCTCGAGCTCGGGCCTGAACCCACGAGCCGGCAGGTGCGCAAGGTATGCCTCGCGAATCGGGTTCAGCAGCAGGTCGCCAGCAGCGCTCACTCCCCCGCCAATGACCACGAGCTCTGGGTCAAGAATCGCGGTAAACGAGCCGATGGCGGTGCCGATCCAGGTACCGAGTTCGGCGAGGATACGCAGCGCACCCGGGTCTCCCTCGGTGATCGCCTGATAAACCTCTTTGCCGGTGAGAGTGCCCGCCTGCGCCTCTAGTTCGCGCAAGCGCGCACCATCGCCAGCAGTCGAAGATGCGAGCTCCTTGGCGGCGCGAAGCAGGGCCGTACCCGAGCCATACTGCTCGATGCAGCCCTTCATGCCGCAACCGCACAGGCGTCCGCCCGGGTCTACGATGAAGTGCCCGAGTTCGCCGCCGATTCCAAAGCCACCCCTGAAGAGCCTCGAGTCGTTGATGATTGCGCCGCCGACACCCGTGCCAATGGTCAGCATCACCATGCTGCGGTAGCCTCGGCCGACGCCAAAGGCATACTCGGCCCACCCGGCAGCGTTGGCATCGTTCTCGATCAGAATCGGCAGGTCGAGCTTTGCCTCAAGCTTTGCCTTGAATGGCTCGTTGCGCCAGGAAAGGTTGGGGGCATAGACGATGTTGGCCTGGTCTGCATCGATAAATCCCGCAGCTGCGACGCCTGCGCCGACAACTTGCTCACCACCAGAAAGCTCTCGCACCATCTCGACGACGGCCGCGGCAATCGCATCCGAGTCTGTTGCTGGAGTCGGCACACGGGCCTCGCGCACGATAGAACCGTCGGCGGCAACCACTGCCCCGGCGATTTTCGTACCGCCGATGTCGATGCCAATTGCGTGCATTAGGTCCTCGCTCAAAAAAAGGTGCGTCATCCGACGCTTTCAAAAGTATATCGAACCTTCAAATAGCCCGCCCGCTGGCGCTTTCAGCGAATAGAGTAAACAGCAACTTAGCCAACCGAGGGGGCACCGTGGACGCATACGACGTACCTTTGCTAGTCGAGTCTTCAGAAGACACGAACATCACAGATCTACTCGTCGAGCGCGCCGCCAAATCGCCAGAGCTTGCCCTCTACGCGCGCGAGGCAAAAAACGGCGACTGGGATGACGTCTCGGCTGCCGACTTCTTGAAGGGCGTTCGAGCCTTGGCCAAGGGTCTTGCCGCTGCAGGAATCAAGGCGGGCGACCGCGTTGCCATTATGGGGCGCTCGACGTTCGAGTGGACCCTCATCGACTTCGGAATCTGGTTTGCCGGTGCCGTTCCGGTTCCAATCTATGAGTCATCGTCGCCATCGCAGATGGAATGGATCCTCAGCGATTCGGGCGCTGTTGCCCTGTTCGTCGAGTCGGCAACCCTAGAGGCACGATTCGAAGAGGTTAAGGGTTCGCTTTCGGAGGTCGCTCACGTTTGGCGTTTCGACAACTCAGACCTCAAGACCCTAGCCGCCAGCGGTGGCTCGGTCTCTGATGGCGAGATTGAGCTACGTCGCAAGCAGGCAACCATGTCGAGCCTCGCCACAATCGTCTACACCTCCGGCACCACCGGGCGACCAAAGGGCTGCGAGTTGACCCACCGAGGATTCGTTGACCTCTCAAAGAACGCCACCATGGAACTGCCAGAGGTGGTTCACGAGGGCACCACTACCCTGCTGTTCTTGCCGCTCGCACACGTTTACGCGAGATTCATCGAGGTGCTCTGCGCGCACGCCGGCGTTCGAGTCGGCCACCAGCCAGACATCAAACAGTTGCAGGCTGGCATGAAGTCGCTCGCGCCAGACTTCTTGCTCGCCGTGCCTCGCGTGTTCGAAAAGATCTACAACAGCGCCGAACAAAAAGCTGAAGCGGGCGGCAAGGGCAAAATCTTCAGGGCCGCAGCCGCAGCCGCCGTTGCCTATTCGCGTGCACTCGAAACCAAACGCGGCCCCGGCATCGGCCTTCGCCTCAAGCACGGCGTTTTTGACGCGCTCGTCTACAAGAAACTCCGCGAGGTGATGGGCGGAAACGTTCGCTACGCGATTTCTGGCGGTGCGCCACTTGGTGAGCGCCTCGGACACTTCTATCGCGCTGCCGGCCTGCTGGTGCTCGAGGGTTATGGCCTGACCGAGACCCACGCGCCACACATGATCGCGCGCCCAGACGCCATTCGCATTGGCAAGGTGGGCCAGTTGCTGCCTGGCACTGGCATTCGAATCGCCGAAGACGGCGAGATCATGCTGCGCGGCACCAACATCTTCAGTGGCTACTGGAAGAACCCGAAGGCCAGCGCCGAGGTGCTCGAGAACGGGTGGTTCCACTCGGGCGACATCGGCAAACTCGACGACGAAGGCTTTCTTCAGATCACTGGCCGCAAAAAGGAACTCCTGGTCACCGCTGGTGGCAAGAACGTTGCCCCTGCCCCGATGGAAGACGTGCTTCGCGCGAACCCGCTGATCAGCCAGGCCGTTGTGGTTGGCGATAATCAGCCGTTCATCGCAGCGCTTATTTCTCTCGACGCCGAGATGCTTCCAATTTGGTTGGCCAATAATGGCGGAGACAAGACTATGTCGGTTGCTCAGGCCGCTAAGGCCCCGATCGTGCTCGACGAACTTCAGCGCGCGGTCGACCGGGTCAACAAGACGGTCTCGCAGGCAGAGTCGATTCGAAAGTTCAAGGTCATCGAAACAGAACTCAGCGAAGAGTCTGGCCACATCACGCCATCGGCTAAGGTGAAGCGCAACATTGTGGTGAGCGACTTCGCCCCGCTGATCGATGAAATCTATGGCACCCCGCCTCGCACCGCAGAGGTTCCCAAGGCCAATTAGCAGCCCGAGTTAGCTAGGGCTTCAGAAACCAATCACTGGCGCGAACCTCGGCCATCGCGATTTTGCGCTGAGCCGGCTCTAGCCTGTCGAGATAAACGAGTCCATCCAGGTGGTCGCACTCGTGCTGAAGCATTTGCGCCATCAAACCGGTTCCGCTGAGCTCCACCTGATTGCCGTTGAGGTCAATGCCCTCGGCGCGGGCAAACTCGTAGCGCGGGGTCGGGTGCCAGAGCCCCGGCACAGACAAGCAGCCCTCGTCGACCAGTTGCTTCTCGCCCGATAACTCGACGATTCGCGGATTGATTAGGTAGCCGACCTCGCCATCCACGTTGTATGAAAACGCGCGCAGATTGACGCCGATTTGCGGTGCCGCCACACCAGCGCGGCCAGGCAGCTGGGTGGTTTCGACCAGGTCTTCGATGAGTCCGGCAGCGGCATCCAGGTCTTTGATTGGCTCGGATTGCGACTTTAGAACGGGGTCACCGAAGTGACGAATGTCACGAACTGCCAACTCGGATGCCTACTGCTGCTGTGCGACCAGGCCGTCGACCACAAGCGCGGCGAGTTCGCGAGCTGCCTCGCGCGTCTGCGGCTTGAGCTCGTTGAACTTGATCACCGACCCGGCGGCGAGGGCTGGGTCATACGGAATGCGAACGACGGCGCGGACGCGGGTTTTGAAGTGCTGCTCGATTTCGTCGAGCTTGACCAGGCTAGTTGCCTGGGTTGCGGTGTTGAGCGCAACCACCGAGCCGCGAACCAGGTCGCCCCAGCCGTTGGCCTCTAGCCAGGTTAGGGTCTCGGATGCGAGGCGGGCCTCGTCGACCGAGCCGCCCGAGACGATGACCAGACCGCTCGCGCGCTGCAGGGTTGGGCGCATGACCGAGTGCACGATGCCGGTTCCGCAGTCGGTGAGAACGATCGAGTAGTAGCGGGCCGCCATGTCGGCAACGACGTTGTAGTCGCCCTCGCTGAAGGCCTCAGAGAGCATCGGGTCGGAGTCTGATGCGAGCACGTCGAGACGAGTCACATCGCGCGAAACCATGGTCGAGAAGTCGGTGAAGCCATCGATGGCGGCCGCACGATTGACGACATCGCGGACCGTGAAGCGAGTGTTCTTGCTAACGCGCTCGGCAAGTGTGCCGCGGTCTGGGTTGGCGTCAATCGCGATGATGCGGTCTTCGCGGGCGGTGGCCAGCGCCATGCCGAGCAGGGTGCTGATGGTGGTCTTGCCCACGCCACCCTTGCGGGTCAAAACCGGAACAAAGCGTGCGCCGCCGTCGAGCGGAACCGCGATTCGAGCCTCGATGGCCTTGCGGGCGCGAACCGAAGCCGGGTCGCCTAGGTTAATCGACTTGAGGCTCAAGAAGTAAAGAAAGCGGCGAAAGCCTGACTCCGGTGCCGGACGAAACTTGGCGCTCGCGTCGAGCAGACGGTCGGCGGTGAGCATCGCGGCGGGCTCTGGCTGGTCAAAGGTGGCGCCGCTGAGCGAGTCGCGTCTGGTGTAGTTGGTGCGGCGAAGCGGGGCGGCTGCCTCAACCGGCGCCGAAGAGGTCACCGGGGCTGGCGCAAAGCGCGGCTGTTCGGTGACAATCTCGACCGACGAAGTGGCCGGGGTCACGTCTACGGTGCCTGCATCCACGGCAATCTCGGCAAGCGAGTGCGTCTGCGACTGCTCTTCTTCGGCACGGCGCGGATTCAGAAAATCGTTGTTTCCGTCTGGCAGATCCATGTGGGTCTCCTTTGGTTTCGTCCTTTGGGACTCCCCTAGTTTATTCGGGCTAGTCGCCCACCACGAGAATCAGGTCGCCGGCATCGACCGACTGGGTCTTGGATACCGCGAGGCGGCGCACAACACCGGCAACGCTGGCCGTGATGGTTGCCTCCATCTTCATCGCTTCGATGGTGGCTACAGGGTCACCGATCTCTACGTGGGCACCCTCGACGGTCTGAAGTGTGACCACTCCCGCGAACGGCGCAGCGACGTGGCCGAGGTTGTTGGTGTCAGCCTTTTCTGCGCTGGCGACATCTGCCGCGATCTTGCGGTCGCGAACGTTGATTGGGCGAAGCTGCCCGTTGAGGGTGGCCATGACCGTTCTAAAGCCCTTGGCGTCTGGGGTTCCGATTGCCTCGAGGCCAACGTATAGGCGCACACCGCGCGAGATTTCTACCACGTGCTCGCGGCCCTGCTCGAGGCCATACAGGTAGTCAACCGTGTCGACGTTGTCGAGGTTGCCGTAGGTCTCGCGCGAGCGCAAGAAGTCGTTGGTTGGGCCAGCAAAGAGCAGGCGGTTCAGGGTGCTGCGACGAGCCTTGGCATCATCGCCCTCGAGAATCGCGAGGTCTTCTGCAGACACCGGGGTGATGCCAAACTTCAGCTGCTTGCCCTGCAGCACCTTGGTGCGGAACGGCTCTGGCCATCCGCCAGGTAGGTCGCCGAGCTCGCCGGCCATGAAGCCCACGACCGAGTCTGGAACGTCGTAGTTCTGGGGGTTCTCGGCGAAGTCCTTGGGGTCGGCGTTGACAGCAACGAGGTGCAGGGCGAGGTCTCCAACGACCTTTGAAGACGGCGTGACCTTGGTTGGTCGGCCGAGAATCTCATTGGCCGCCGCATACATGTCTTCGACCTTTTCGAAGTGGTCGCCGAGGCCAAGCGCAATGGCCTGCTGGCGCAGGTTCGAGAGCTGACCGCCCGGAATCTCGTGCTTGTAGACGCGACCGGTTGGGCCCGGCAGACCAGACTCGAATGGTGCGTAGACCGAGCGAACGGCCTCCCAGTATGGCTCGAGCGCCGAGATCTGCTCGAGGCTGATGCCAGTGTCGCGCGGGGTGTGCGCGAGCGCGGCAACGAGTGCCGAAGCGGATGGCTGGCTGGTGGTTCCCGCCATAGGCGCGGATGCGACGTCGACGGCGTCGACGCCTGCGTCGATGGCAGCCATCAGCGTGGCCAGCTGGCCGCCTGCGGTGTCGTGCGTGTGCAGGTGCACCGGCAGGTCAAAACGCTCGCGCAGGGCCGCCACGAGCTTGGCAGCGGCGGCTGGACGCAGGAGTCCGGCCATGTCCTTGATGGCGATGATGTGAGCGCCGGCATCCACGATTTGCTGGGCCAGGTTGAGGTAGTACTCGAGCGTGTAGAGCTTCTCGTTAGGGTCGAGCAGGTCTGCTGTGTAGCAGAGTGCGACCTCGGCGATTGCGGTCTTGGTCTTGAGCACCGCGTCGATGGCAGGCTTCATCTGGCTGACGTCGTTGAGCGCATCGAAGATTCTGAAGATGTCGACGCCGGTGGCTGCGGCCTCGGCCACGAAGGCCTCGGTGACCTCGGTTGGATACGGCGTGTAGCCAACGGTGTTGCGACCGCGAAGCAGCATCTGGATGCAGAGGTTTGGCATGGAGGCGCGCAGGGCGGCAAGGCGCTCCCACGGGTCTTCGCCCAAGAAGCGAAGCGCTACGTCGTAGGTTGCTCCACCCCAGGCCTCGACCGAGAGCAACTGAGGGGTGAGGCGCGCAACGTAAGGCGCGGCGGTGACCA
>JBEGJS010000017.1:0-3079 GCA_041184485.1 Actinomycetota bacterium
TCTTCTAGTTGGGCAAGCAGAAGCTGGCGATTGGTTGCCGCATCGCGGGTTCCCGACCAGCGAGCCGAAAAGATACCTGGTGAGCCGCCGAGAATCTCGACGGCGATGCCACTGTCATCGGCGATGGCGGGAAGGCCGGTGTGCTGGTTTGCGGCTCGTGCCTTGATCAGCGCGTTGGCCAAATACGAGGTGCCGTCTTCGATCGGCTCGGGGCCGTCGTAGCCAACAAGTTCGAGTGCGGGCACGCCCGCCTCGAGAATCGCGGCCAGCTCCACCAGCTTGCCCTTGTTGTGGCTTGCGAGAACGACCTTCATCTCGGGCCTACTCTGCGGCTAGGGCCGCGGCCTGGATTTCGGCGAGCCTGCCCGTGCCCGCGAGCGCTAGGTTGAGCAGCGCGTCGAGTTCTGCGCGGTCGAACGGCGCACCCTCGGCGGTTCCCTGAACCTCAATGAACTTGCCGCCGCCGGTGGTCACGACGTTCATGTCGGTCTCGGCGCGAACGTCCTCGGTGTACTGCAGGTCGAGCTGTGGTTCGCCCGCGATGATGCCGACCGAAACGGCCGCGACGCTGTCGGTCACTACCCTGGCGTTCTTGCCAATAAAGCCTTTGGCGCGGCCGTATTCGATCGCGTCGACGAGCGCAACGTATGCCCCGGTGATCGCCGCGGTGCGCGTGCCGCCATCGGCCTGAAGCACGTCGCAGTCAATCACGATGGTGTTTTCGCCGAGTGCCTTGACGTCAACAACGGCGCGCAGCGAGCGGCCGATGAGTCGCGAGATCTCGTGGGTGCGGCCGCCGATCTTGCCCTTGACCGACTCGCGGTCGCTGCGGTCGTGAGTTGCTCGCGGAAGCATCGCGTATTCGGCGGTGACCCAGCCCTCCCCCTTGCCAACCTTCCAGCGCGGAACACCGGAGGTGAACGATGCCGTGCACAGCACGCGCGTCTCGCCAAAGTGAATCAGGGCCGAACCTTCGGCGTGAGTGCTCCATCCGCGTTCGATTTTGATTTCGCGGAGTTCGTCGTTGGCGCGGCCGTCTGCTCTGGTCAAGTTGTGCTTCTCTCTAGTTTTTGTTGTGTCGCGGTGAAACTCTAGGCGTCGACGTGCTCGACCGAGCCGACCTCGGGCCCCAAAAATCGCCTTGCAAGCTTTTCGAACCCGGATGCATCGCCCGTGGCCTGAAAGCGGTAGGTTGGCGCGTCGGAACTCACGCGCATTAGGTCGTGGGCGGCCAGCGTGCGATAGACGTCTTTCGCGGTCTCCTCGGCGCTCGAGACCAGGGTGACGTCTTCGCCCATTACAAACTGGATGGCGCCCGTGAGCAGCGGGTAGTGGGTGCAACCGAGCACCAGGGTGTCGACCCCGGCCGCCTTGATTGGCGCAAGGTAGGTCTCGGCCGCCGAAAGCAGCGCCTTGCCTGTGGTCTCGCCGCGTTCGACGAACTCGACGAAGCTCGGGCAGGCGGCGCTGGTGATTTCGAGGTCGACGGCCGCTGCGAACGCGTCGTCATAAGCCTTGGATGTCACGGTCGCGTTGGTTCCGATCACGCCGATGTGTCGATTGCGGGTGGCCTTTACGGCTCGGCGAACCGCCGGCTGAATCACCTCGACCACGGGAATCCCGCGCCCCTCGGTGTATCGCTCGCGGGCGTCACGCAGCACTGCGGCCGAGGCCGAGTTGCAGGCGATGACGAGAACCTTCACGCCTTCGTCAACCAGGCGATCCATCACGGCGAGCGCTAGTTCGCGCACCTCGGGAATCGACTTGGGGCCATACGGGGTGTTGGCGGTGTCGCCGAGGTAGATGATCGACTCGTTGGGCAGTTGGTCGATGATGGCGCGGGCTACTGTGAGGCCGCCAACGCCAGAGTCGAAGATGCCGATCGGTGCGTTGTTAGGCATCAGAGTCTCCGTCGCCACCTTTGGAGCCATCTGCCTCTGGCCTTAGGCCGTCGTAGACCTCTTTGCAGATTGGGCAAACGGGAAACTTTTCGGGGTCGCGACCTGGCACCCAAACCTTGCCGCAGAGCGCGATGACCGGCGTGCCGAGCACTGCCGACTCGACGATCTTCTCTTTGCGCACGTAGTGCGAGTAGCGCTCGTGGTCGCCCGGCTCAATGATTTGGGTCTGCTCTTCGAGCAGCGTCGAGTTGGCCCCGGATGCGCCGGAGCTCAGGTCGAGGTCGTCTGCAAATCCCGCCATCGCTAGCCCCTAGCTACCTTCTTGACCGCCTCGGCCACGCGCTGCGCGACATCGGGGTGGAACACACTCGGAATGATGTATGTCGCGTTCAATTCTGTCGGGTCGACGCATCCCTGCAGTGCTTTTGCGGCGGCCAGCAGCATCTTTTCGGTGATCACGGTTGCACCCGCATCGAGCAGCCCCCTAAAGAAACCAGGGAACGCGAGCACGTTGTTGATCTGGTTCGGAAAATCGCTGCGACCGGTCGCGACCACGGCCGCGTGCCTTGCCGCGATGGCAGGCTCGATCTCTGGGTTCGGGTTGGCCAGGGCAAACACGATCGACTTGTCGGCCATCGATGCAACGTCTGCCTCGGTCAGCAGGTTGCTCGCCGATACCCCGATGAATGCGTCGGCGCCGCGAACCGCATCGGCCAGGGTGCCCTGCTGCCCCGACTGGTTGGTGTGGCGCGCGACCCAGTCGAGGGTCGAGCCGAGTTCGATGTCTGGGCGACCCGCATAGACGATGCCCTTTTGGTCGGCGACCGTCACGTGCTTCAGCCCTGCCTCGAGCAGCAGCTTGAGCACCGCGGTGCCCGCCGCTCCGGCCCCGCTCATCACGAGCTTGATCTCGCCGAGTTGCTTGCCCACAACCTTGAGCGCATTGCCGAGCGCCGCGAGGCAAACAATCGCGGTGCCGTGCTGGTCGTCGTGAAAAACAGGGATGTCGAGCTCGGCGCGCAGCCTTGCCTCTACCTCGAAGCATCGGGGTGCCGAGATGTCTTCGAGGTTGATGCCGGCGAACACCGGCGCGATGTGCTTGACGGTTCGCACGATCTCGTCGACATCCTGGGTGTCGAGGCAAATCGGAAAAGCATCTATGTCGGCAAACCGCTTGA
>JBEGJS010000018.1:0-2726 GCA_041184485.1 Actinomycetota bacterium
CCAGGAAGAACGGAAACGCGAAGGCGACCGCGGTGACCAGGCTCACGAGCAGGTATGCCCAGAGGTGGCGCATGTTTTTGCGGCGGCCCTCGACGACGATGAAACTCATCGCAGCGACCCCTGTGATCAGGAGGTCAAGCGAATAGACCCAGTCCACGTCGCTGGTGAAGCCATCCTTGATGTAATCGCCGGCGTGCAGCACCGCCATGCCGTTAAACCACCAGGCGGTGGCCAGGCCCGCGAAGGCTAGGATGAAGAAATAGGTTGCCCTGTAGCTGCGTTTGCGCTTCATGTTGGTAATCCTTGCACAGGCGGTTAGTTTTGGTCCGTTTCGGTCGGTTCATCATCAGACATTCCAAGGTCGCGTTGTTCGCGTTCGTTGGCGTGATACTCGCATCCACGTTTTGGGGCTTTCAGTCTTTTGACCTGCTCAAAAGCGGCGGCTACGACGACCCAGGCTCGGATTCTTCGCGGGTCACCAGCATTCTGAAGACCACCTTCGCCCAGGAGCCCGCCGAGTTGGTTGCGGTTGCCGACTTTAGAGACAGCGCCGACCTACCCGCCAACGCCGCAATCGGTGCCCGCTTGCAGAAAGCGCTCGCGGGGGTGAGCGGTGTCGAGAAGGTCGAGTCTTATTATTCGCTTGGCCGACCAAGCTCCCTGCGCAGCGAAGACGGCAAGGCCGTCTATTTCTTCGTGGATGTTAAGAATGACGTGGTGCAAACCTCGGTGGCTCGCGAGATTCAAAACCGCTTTGATTCGGTGCCATACGCTTCTGGGCAGGCCTGCTCGGATTGCGCCAAGTATGACGTTGCGATTCACATCGCTGGGTTCGCCGCGGTCAGCAGCGAGCTGAGCACCACTATTGCCCATGACCTTGGCACGGCTGAGTCGGTTGCGATTCCCTTGGTCGTCTTGTTGCTGCTCTTCGTCTTTGGTTCGCTCGTTGCGGCGGGGTTGCCATTGCTGGTCGGCGGACTTTCGATTCTCGGCACTTTTGGCGTGGTCTGGGTGGTCGCACAGTTCAGCGACACCTCGATCTTCGTCGTGAACCTCGCCACCGGCCTGGGCATCGGGCTCGGCATCGACTATGCCCTGCTGATGGTCAATCGCTACCGCGAAGAGCGGGCAAGGGGCGTTGCCGCGGATGACGCGATTGTGGCCACCGTTGCGAGCGCCGGGCGAACCGTGCTGTTCAGCGGCCTAACGGTTGCCATCGTGCTTGCCGCGATGGGTTTCTTTCCGCAGTACTTCTTGAAGTCGTTCGCGGTCGGTGGCATCGCGGTCGTCGTGCTCGCGGTGGCGGCGGCGCTGATTGCTCTGCCAGCGTTGATGCACCTTCTAGGGGATCGCATCAACGCCGGCCGCCTGATCAAGCGTGACCTCACGCCCAAGGAATCGGGCGCGTGGGGCTCGGTCTCGCGCTTTGTGATGAAGCGCCCGATTGCGATTCTGCTGGTCACGCTGATCGGCCTTGGCGGCCTGGCCGGGCTCGCCGCCGGCGCCCAGTTTGGGCAGGTCGACGACCGCATCTTGGCCAAAACCGACCGCGTTGTTGTGGCCTCGAACATCATTCGCGAGCGTTTCAACGGCCGCGAGGGCAGCCCGGTTGACATCGTGGTTCAGGGCGGCACCGCGGGCGACATCGCCGATTACACGATTGCGCTCAGCAAGGTCGCGCACATCAAGCGCGTGCAGTCAACCGCCGGCATAGCTCAAGACGGCAACCTCGACACCGGCTATGCCCCGATATTCGCCGACTATTCCAAGGGTGGCTTCGAGCACATCCTGGCCGTGCACGATATCGAGTCTCGCTCGCCCGCTGGCATCACGCTCACAGATGCGATTCGCGCGTTGCCGGCATCCGCGTTTTCGAAAATTTGGGTCGGCGGCTCCGCCGCGATTTACACCGATTCACAGTTGGGCATCACAAACAACCTGCCTTTGGTGCTCGGCTGGATCATTGGCGCTACCCTCGTGCTGATCTTCTTGTTCACCGGCTCTGTGCTGCTGCCAATCAAGGCCGTGATCCTCAACTTCTTGTCGCTGGGAGCGACCCTTGGCCTGCTGACCTGGATCTTCATCGACGGGCAGTTCAAATGGTTGCTGGGTGACTTCATCGTGACGGGCACGGTCGATACATCCACGTTGGTTTTGATCGGCGTGGTGGCGTTCGGCCTCTCTATGGACTACGAACTCTTCTTGCTGAGCCGCATTAAGGAGCAGCACGATGCCGGGCTCGGCACCACCGAGTCGGTTGCGGTTGGCCTGCAACGCTCAGGCCGAATCATCACGGCCGCCGCGCTCGTGTTGGCGGTATCGTTCATTGCGTTCGTGAGTAGTTCGGTCACGATCATCAAGATGCTGGGCCTCGGCGTCGCCTTTGCGATTCTGCTCGACGCAACCGTAGTGCGCGCACTTCTGGTGCCGGCGTTAATGCGCCTGTTTGGCGACCTAAACTGGTGGGCACCCAAGTGGCTGCACTGGGTGCACCGCAAACTGGGACTCGAGGACTAATGGCACACGATCGCTTCGCTAAAAACTCGGATGTGGACTCGCCCGTCTCACGTTTGGCAACCGCGCCGACCAGCAACTCTTTATCGCAGAGGCTAAAGCGTTTCTGGGGCAAGCGCGTGATGCCGATCATCGGCGCAACGGCCGTGGTTGGGCTGCTGGCCGGCGGTGGCTGGGTGGTTTACGAGAGCGTCGCACACCCGCTCAAGAGC
>JBEGJS010000019.1:0-11148 GCA_041184485.1 Actinomycetota bacterium
GGCTCGCACCTGCCGCAGCCATCCTGGTTTGGCGACTATTCGGTCGAGAAGCAAGATCGCGACGAGGCCTCGACGCTCAACCTGTATCGCCTAGCGCTCGCCCTGCGCTCGCAGCTGATCAGCGACGAGAGCATTCAGTGGCACCGCCACCTCAACTCGAAAGTGCTGCACTTTAGCCGCGCCAACGGATGGCAGTCGATTACGAACTTTGGCACCAAGCCGGTCAAGCTGCCGGCGGGCAAGGTTCTGCTAACCAGCCAGCCTCTGGTTGGCGGCAAGTTGCCAGCCAACGCCACGGCCTGGGTCAAGTAGTCTGACCAACGACTTCGGCAGGTAGCCTTTAGATATGTCCCTAAACGCCGATTTTGCCCAGCGCGGTTTGTCGTCGGCTGAGGTTGCCGAGAGGCTCGCCAACGGCCAAACCAACAAGCAAAACACCGACTCGAGCCGCAGCCTCGGCACGATTATTCGGCAGAACACGTTCACCCTGTTCAACGGAATCGTCGGCACCTCGTTCGTGCTGCTGGTGGCTCTCGGCCAGTGGAAAGACGCACTGTTTGGCGTCGTCGTAATCACCAACATCGCCATCGGCATCGGCCAGGAGTACCGCTCGAAGCGCACCCTCGACAAGCTCGCCCTGCTCAACCAGCCCCACGCGAGGGTCATTCGCGACGGGGCAAAGATCGAGGTAGACCTCGAAGACATCGTGCTCGACGACCTGATCGAGCTGCGGGCGGGCGACCAGGTTCTCGCCGACGCCGAGATCATTAACTCGGATGCGCTCGAGCTCGACGAGTCGCTCTTAACCGGCGAGTCTGACCCCGTGCAGAAGCCAATCGGCGCCGAGGTGCTTTCGGGCTCGATCGTGGTTGGCGGCCTTGGCTTCGGCCGGGTCAGCCGAGTCGGCGCAGACACCTATGCGAGCAAACTGACACTTGAGGCGAGACGCTTCTCGATGGTCAATAGCGAACTTCGCAACGCCATCAACCGAGTGGTTAAGTGGCTGAGCTGGGCGTTGCTGCCAGTGGTTCTGATTTCGGCAAACGGTCAAGTTCAGGCAGTCGGCGGTTGGGTTTCGGCAATCGAGAGCGGCGCCTGGCTCGAGGCGATGGTCAAGGCCATCTCGAGCATCATCACCGTTGTTCCGCAGGGTCTGGTGCTGCTCACGAGCCTGACCTTCGCCGTCGCTGCAGTAAAGCTGGCCCGCCGGCAGGTGCTGGTGCAAGAACTACCCGCCGTCGAGGGTCTGGCCCGCGTCGACACGATCTGCTTCGACAAGACCGGCACCCTAACCGAGGGCGAGATCGAGTTCGACGAGACCTTCGAGCTGTCGGCACACAATGACTCCGAATCGGTTCTCGCCTTTTTTGGCGCAGACGAACACGCAAACGCCACCGCCCGTTGCCTTACCGCTCGCTATGCATCCTCGTCTGACCTTGTTGCAGTTGCTTCGACCCGATTTTCCTCAGCGCGAAAGTGGAGCTCGTTCAGTTTTGCGAAGGCCAACGGCCACGAGACCTGGGTCTTCGGGGCGCCAGAGTTCACGCTCGATGGCCAGGGCGAAGGCCACCAGGATGCACTGCAGCGCGCGGTTCAACTCTCGGCCACGGGACGCCGGGTCTTGGTGCTCGCGATCTCGACAGACCTCCCTGAAGAGGCAGAAACGCTGCCGCGAGCGCTCAAGCCGGTTGCCCTGGTCACCTTTAAAGAGCGCGTGCGAGGCGATGCCGCCGAAACCATCGACTACTTTGCCCGCCAAGGCGTGGCCGTCAAGATCATATCGGGCGATAACCCAGCCACCGTTGCGGCCGTGGCTCGCGAGGCAGGCGTTCTCGGCATCGAAGGCGCCGGATTCGACGCTCGAAACCTCCCAGACGACATTGACGAGCTCGCAACGGTGCTCGAGGCAAACACAGTCTTCGGCCGCGTCACGCCCGAGCAGAAGCGCAACATGGTCTCTGCCCTGCAGAGTCGAGGGCACGTCGTGGCCATGACGGGTGACGGCGTAAACGACGCCCTCGCCCTAAAGCGAGCAGACCTCGGCATCGCAATGGGTTCTGGTTCGCCGGCCACAAAGGCTGTTTCGAACCTGGTTCTCTTGGATGGCAAGTTCTCGACCTTGCCAGGCGTGGTTGCCGAGGGACGTCGAGTTATCGCCAACGTCGAACGCGTGTCTCGCCTGTTTCTCACGAAGACAATGTGGGCACTGGTGCTGGCCTTTACCTTTGGCGCTCTGCTCCGGGAGTATCCGTTCTTGCCCCGTCAGCTCTCGGTGGTCGATGTTTTCACCATCGGTGTTCCATCTTTCGTGCTCGCTCTTCTGCCCAACGCTAGACGCTACGAACCTGGCTTCTTGAAGCGCGCCCTTTCGTTCTGCATTCCGTCTGGCCTGACCATCGGTGCGGCAATCTTGACGCTCGACCTGATTAGCCACTCGTCGGGCTGGTCAGACTCTCAGCAGCAGACGGCAACGATGATTTTGATCTCGATGACGGGTCTGTGGACGCTCACCCTGCTTGCCCGCCCGCTCGACAAACTTAAGGGCGGCATCATCGCCTTGATGCTCGGCCTGGCAGCCGTTGCGTTTGGTTGGCAGCAGTTCGGCGCTTTCTTCGGTTTTGTTCAACTTGGATGGGCCGAGCTGAGCCTCCCCGTTGCGCTTGCTCTGGCAGCTAATGCGCTGATCAGCATCAGCGACCGCTTTGCCCCCAAGCCATCGGATAAATAGCGGATGCCGAAGGCCAACCTCAGTGCTCGGTTTCCGTGGCAGCTGCTCTATCTAGTTCTAGGCCTCATCTGGGGTTCTTCTTTTCTGTTCACCAAGCTCGGGCTAGAGGTCTTTGACCCAGTCGGGCTCGTGTTTTGGCGACTGATTTCGGGTTCGGCCGCCCTCGGCGTGATTGTCTTAAGCCTGCGCCGCAGGTTGCCGCGAGACCTCAAGACCTGGGCCCTGGTTGGCTCGGGCGGCCTCTTTATGAACACCCTGCCGTTTCTGCTCTACTCGTTTGCTCAGCAGCACGCCACCAGTGTCTTGGCCAGCATCATCAACGGAGCTACTCCGATTGCCACTCTGCTGGCCCTGCTCACCATCTTTAGAAGCGAAAAGGTGCGACCAGAGGTAGTCACGGGGTTGCTGATCGGTCTCGCCGGCATCCTGGTGGTGTTTGCCGTCTGGAACGGTTTCGGAACCAATGACCCCGTTGCGGTTCTTGCAATGATCGGCGCGATAACTTGCTATGGCATCGGCGGGCCTTACATTCGACGATTTGTTAGCCCGCTCGGTTTGCAAAACGAGGTTGCGGCTTTTGTTCAAATTACGGTTTCGGCGCTGGGAGTCTTGCCGTTTTATCTGATGAACCCCGCGCCGATTGCAGACCTAAATGTAATTTCTGTAAGCTCGGTTGTCGCATTGGGAGCAGTCGGCACGGGTATTGCCTACATTTTCTATTACCGGGTGATTGCGGTAGCCGGCAGCGCGATTGCCAACTCTGTCACCTACCTGACGCCAGTGGTCGCAATCGTCTGGGGCGTACTGCTTCTTGGCGAGCCGGTCTATTGGTATGAGCCGGTCGGCGGGCTGATCGTGGTGCTCGGAGCACTCGTATCGCAGGGGCGCATCAAGTTGCGCGCCAGGCGCAAAGAAACGGCAGCCTAGGCCGGACGAATCGGTAGCCGAAGGGCACCGCGAGCGCTTGCCGGAACAATCGGACGCGCTGGGGCCACCGGTTCGACCACGCGAAAACTCTCGCCCAGGGCTGGCCGCTTGTCTGGCTCGCCGCGGTTGGGCCAGTGCGCAGCCGCCCACTCGGCTTGAGCCGTGATCGAGAGGCTCGGGTTTACGCCAGGGTTCGCCGAAAGGGCGGCGCTGTCAAAGATATGCAGCCCGGGGTGGCCAAAGGCACGAAGGTAGCCGTCGACAACGCCCTCTTGAGAGGTCTCGGCAATCACGGCTCCGCCCAAGAAGTGAGCGGTCATCGGAATCCCGAAGGGCTCGGTGATGACCGCACCCGGAGTGGCGTCGTTGTCGTGCGCGAGCTGACGGGCCAACTCGTGTCCGGCTGGCACCCATGCTGGGTTCGTCTCGCCGTACCCCTGCTTCGAGGTAAGTTTTGGGCCGCCAAAAAGCCTGCGCTTGGCAAACGTGGTCAGCGAGTTATCGCGAGACTGCATCACCAGCAGAATCAGTGTGCGCTCGGGCCAGGTGCGCAGGTTGTACATGCTCGGCAATCGATGCAGATTGCGCAGGGTAGCCCAGATCAGTCTTAAGAAGGTTGGCTTCTGCCCCGCCTTGCCAGATGCCATGATGCTCTCCATGATTCCCATGAAGCCAGAGCCGCGCCCGTAGCGCACGGGCTCGACGTGGGTGTCGGCGTTAGGAAAAACCGATGATGTGATCGACGAACCCTGGCTGTAGTCGACGTCTTTGCCGCGAGCAACGACTCCAAGCAGGCTCTCGCTGTTGGTGCGGCTCAGTTCGCCGAGCTTTGGGCTGAGGTTTGGCAGGCCGCCGCTCGCGCGAATCTTGTGCAGCAGCTTGGCGGTGCCAAGGGCGCCGGCGGCCACCACAACCTGATCGGAACTGAAAAACTGGTTGCGAACAAACCCGGATGCCCCGCTCTTGCGGGTGACGATGGTGAAGCGGCCGTCATCCTCTTGGTGAATGTCGGTGACGGTGGTGTCTGCAATGACCTTGGCCCCGGCTCGCTCGGCCAGATAAAGGTAGTTCTTCACCAGGGTGTTCTTGGCGCCGTGACGGCATCCGGTCATGCACTCGCCACAGTTGAGGCAGCCGGTGCGCTCGGGGCCGACGCCACCAAAGTAGGGATCGGCGACCTTTTGACCTGGTTTCACGCCGGCAGCAGCACCAAAGTGCACGCCGAGTGGCGCAAGTTGAAAGGTGTCGCCGTATCCCAGCTTGGTGGCGGCCTCGCGCAGCGCAACGTCTGAGTTCGACATGAACGGGTTGGTCTCTACCCCGAGCATGCGCTCGGCCTGATCGTAATAGGGCGCAAGCAGAGCCTGCCAGTCGGCCATCGCCGCCCACGAGCCGGTCTTGAAGAACGAAGCAGGTGGCCGATACAGAGTGTTGGCATAGACCAGCGAGCCGCCGCCCACTCCGGCCCCAGACATCACCATGACGTTGCGAAGCAGGTCGATGCGCTGGATGCCACGCAGCCCGAGCCGGGGAAAAAACAAAAACTTGCGCAGTTGCCATGAGTTTCGGGCAAAGTCGGAGTCGGCAAAGCGCGACCCGGCCTCGATCACGAGCACCCGGTAGCCCTTTTCGGTGAGCCTCAGCGCCGCAACCGACCCGCCAAAACCCGAGCCAATCACCACGACGTCAAAGTCGCGCTGGCGGGCATCCTGGTTGGTCATCGAAGGCGCCTAAAACTCAGGGATGCCGCAGCGGGCTCGACGGCACACGCTCTTGCGCGTACCAGGCCTGGCCGTAGCCCTGAGCCGAAGACATGAGGTCAAGAAACGGCTTGGCGTCGAACTGCTCTGGGGCCATGACGCCGGCACCCTGCCAAATGCCCGCGGCAATCAGCTCGAGCGCGATCAGCGGGTTGAAAGCCGTCTGCCAAACCACGGCCTGCGACTCGTAATTGGCCATCGTCCACTCGTTGTCGGCGACGTGATAGATGTAGGTGGCACGATCCTTGCCATCCTTGTCGCGGCCTGTCACCAGCACGCCGGCGCAGGTCTTGCCGGTCATCATCGGGCCGATTGTGGCCGGGTCTGGCAGCACCGAAACCACCATGTCGCGCGGGGCAACCTCAACCGGGCCCTGGGCCGAGCGCACGCGCACCGGCTTGGTGCGGTCTAGGCCGAGCTTGTGCAGCGTCTGCAAGACCTCGATGAACTCGCGGCCGAGCCCGTATTTAAAGCTCACGCGACCAACATCGAGGTGCTGCGGCAGCATCGTGATCTCTTCGTGCTCTACGTTGACGCACTCGATCGCGCCGATGCCGTCAGGAAACTCGAATACCTCTGGCTCGCTGAACGGGCGGGTGGTGAACCAGCCGCGCTCGCGCTCATAGAGCACCGGCGGGTTGAGGCACTCCTCGATGGTCGTCCAGATCGAGAACGATGGCGCAAAGATCTCGTTGCCGGCCTCGTCGCGAACGGTCAGGTTGCCGCCATCCTTGATGCTTGCCTCGTCGATCTCGCTAAACAGGTGGTCGGCGGCATAGCGCGTGAAGATGTTCGAGAGGCCGGGCTCGACGCCGATGCCAACCAGGGCGAGCAGGCCAGAGCGCTCCCACTGGTCGTTGAGCGCAAACTGCTGGTCGCCAAGCTTGATGCCCGGCGTGTGAAACGGGTCATCCGGGTGCGGCTCGCTGAGGCTCATGGCCATGTCGAGGTAGTGCGCCCCAGCGGTAAAAGCGCCAGAGAACACGGTCGGCACAAACTTGGGCTCAACCGCGTTGAGCACGTGCGTGATCTTGTGTTCGACGGCCACCTCGGCAACGTTGGCGGCACTGCTGGCGTCAATTTTTGCCGGGATGAACCTGCGCGCGACGGCCGAACCGTAGCGGTCGTGCACCCATTCGATCGAGCGCTCGGCCCGCGCAAGGTCGTAGTCAGACACGACCATCTCTTCAAAAAAGTTGCGGCTTGCCGCGATTTTTACGATTGCATCTCCGACGCCACCGGCGCCAACAAGCAGAATCCTCATGGCACTTAGCCTAACGCTGGCGCAGGTCAGCGGCTGGGTCATTGACCCAGTCGATGACACCCTGCCACGGACCCCAGCCGTCTGGCAGCGCAAGGTGCTTGGCGCCTTCTATGACGATCGCGTCAACGCCTAGCGCGACCCCAAAACTTTCTTGGATGCCGCGTGGCGCCCAAGGATCTTTGTCGCTGCCAACCAGTGTGACGTTGCGCGCGCTGGCGGCGACGGCTGGTGCAAGATCTGGGTTGTCGAGCAACTTGTAGGAAAAGCTCGGCACCTGGTCGAGCATGTCTGGGTCGGCAGGCGCAACCAGCAGCAGTCGGTCAACCGCCGACGTAACGCGCTTCTCCAGCGCCAGCTTGAGCCAGGTGACGCAGCCGAGCGAGTGCGCGATCACAATCGTCTCGCCGCCAGTCACCTCGGCGGTCTGCGCGAGGTCGGCAAGCACCACATCAGACCAGTCGGCATAGACCGGCTCATCCGTCGCTGGCAACTGCGGATACCAAACCTGATGCCCAGCATTTCGCAACGCCACCGAAAGTCGGTGTTGCCAGTGATCCTCGAGGCGGCGATTGCCCCATCCGTGGATGATTACTACCTTGGCCAATCTAGACTCCTGCGGCTAGCTTTGATGGTTGGGCGATGAAGATGTATCCGGCCAGGGCGATGGCCATGGCCCCGAGCACGACCTGCCCGATGCCTAGCGTCGAGGTAGAGGTGACTGCGGCATACACAGGCGCGGCAAAGGCCGTGACGGCATTCGTCATGATTCCCGAGAGCGAGGCAGCGGTGCCGGCCTCTTCGCCGTGGCTGGCGAGCAGCAGGGTCTGGGTCGGCGGGGTCGAGACACCAAAGCACAGGATCCAGAGATACAGAACCGCAAGCTGCACACCGATTGGTTGACCGGCGCTGCCGGCCCAGATGCAGGCGACACCAGAGATGGCGCCGACCACAAGTGTGACCATAAGCAGGCGAGCTGTGCCAACTCGAGGAGCGAGCCGCGAACCCAACTGCATGCCTCCCATGGCAAAGACCGAGCCGCCCGCATAGGCGAAGCCAAATTGTGCGTTGGTCAAGTGCCAGGCGCTAGCAAAGAGAAACGGTGCCTGGTTCAGGTAGCCAAAGAGGCCAACCGAGACCATGATCGAGACGATGGCGACGCCGAGATAGCGCCGATCGTTCAAGACGTGCGCAAAGCGGTGCAGCGCAACTCGAGCACCCTCAGACTCACGCCGATGAGCCGGGTCGAGCGTCTCCTTGAGAAAAATCAGGTTGGCGGCGGCCAACAGCACACCAAATGCCATGAGCACCCACAGGATGTGTCGCCAGTCGGTGAAGGCCAGCATCTGCGCGCCAAGCAGCGGGGCTCCAATCGGCCCAATGGCCATGACCGCGTTCATCGGGGCCAAGAACTTGAGCATCGACTTGCCCACATACAGGTCGCGCACGATTGCGAGGGCCACGACGCTCGCCGCCGAAGAAGCCAGACCCTGCAAGAAGCGCATCGCCAAAAACAGCTCGTAGTTGGTCGAAATAGCAAGGATGAAAGTTGCGCTGACGTGCAGTGCTAGCGCCGCAACTAACGGTTTGCGGCGGCCAAACTGGTCGCTCGCTGGGCCAGCCAGCAGCAGACCAAAGGCATAGCCGATGGTGATGGCCATGATGGTCAGTTGCATCTGGTCGGAGGTTGCGTGAATCGCCTTTTGAATGGTCGAGAAACTCGGCATCAAAGGGTCAACCGTGAACGCGCCGAGCGAGCTCACCAGACCAAGCAAAACCACGAAGGTTCGGCGTTGCGCCCCGGTTAGGGCCACCCGAACGCTACCGGTGTCGGTCAATTAGAGTGCCGCCAGCGCTTGCTTGAGGTCGGCGAGGAGGTCATCCGAGTGTTCGAGACCAACCGAAAGACGCACGATGTCGGCGTCGACCGCAATCTCGGTGCCCTCGACCGAGGCGTGGGTCATGGCCTTGGGGTAGTTCACCAGCGACTCGACGCCACCGAGGCTCTCGGCTAGCGTAAAGAGCTTGGTTGACTCGCAGAACTTTCTGGCGCCGGCCTCGCCGCCGGCGACGCGCAACGACACGACGCCGCCGAAGCCATCCATCTGACGACGAGCGAGATCGTGGCCAGGGTGGTCTTCTAGACCTGGATAAAACACGTCGAGCACCTTCGGCTGTGCCTGCAAGAACTCGGCGACTCGCTGGCCGTTCTCGCTGTGGCGATCCATGCGCACGGCCAGGGTCTTCAGCGATCGGTGGGTCAGCCATGCATCGAATGGCGAAGAGACCGCGCCAACGGCAAACTGCACGAACTCGATCTTCGAGGCCAATTCGCCGTCGTTCAGAACAACTGCGCCACCCAGAATGTCGCTGTGACCGCCGAGGTACTTGGTGGTCGAGTGCACGACGATGTCGGCACCGAGCTCGAGCGGGCGCTGCAAATACGGAGTCGCGAAGGTGTTGTCGACCACCGTGAGCAATCCGTGCTCGTGGGCCTGCTTCGAAACCGCAGCGATATCGAAGATGGTCATCATCGGGTTGCTCGGGGTCTCGATCCAAATCAGCTTGGTCTGGCCGGCACGAATCTTGCTCTCGATCGATACCGGCGAGTTCAGGTCGGCAACATCGAACTCGATGCCCCAATCGCGATAGACCTTGTTGAACATGCGGTAGGTGCCGCCATAAAGGTCGTCAGCGAGAATCACGTGATCGCCAGGTCGCAAAATCGCACGGATGAGGGCGTCCTCAGCCGCGAGTCCGCTCGAGAAGCTGAGGCCGAAGCGACCGCCCTCAAGGCTCGCGAGCGCCTCTTGCAGCGCGTTGCGAGTCGGGTTGCCAGCGCGCGAGTACTCGTATCCCTGCTTCAGCACACCTACCGAACTCTGTTCAAAGGTCGATGTCATGAAGATTGGCGGAATCACGGCGCCGGTTGCTGCGTCTGGGTGCTGCGCGGTGTGAATCGCGCGGGTTTCGAACTCGGTCATGATTGCCTTCTTATTTGCTTAGGTATTCGAGAATGTCTTGGCGGGTAATTACGCCGATTGGCTTGCCGTCTTCGAGAACCAGCAGGGCTGGGTCGGTTTCGAGCAGTTTGCGAGCGTGCTCGATGGTGTCGCCGATGCCGACCACGTTGAGCTTCGGGCCAACCAGTTCTTTGAGCTGGTCGTTTAGTTTTATCTCGCCGCTGAAGACGGCGTCGACGAGCGCTTGCGCGTTGATTGAACCGGTGACCTCGCCGATGCGAACCGGTGGCTCGGCAATCAGCACTGGCAAAGTCGAGACGTCGAACTCCTTGGCGATATCGAGCGCATCCTTGACGGTGTTGTATGGGTGCACGTGCACGAGCTCGGGCAGGTCGCCAGGCTTTGCGCGCACGATCTGCTCGACGGTCTCGCCGGCTTCGGCCGCCATGAATCCGTATGAGCGCATCCAAGTGTCGTTGAAGACCTTGGCGAGGTAGCCTCGACCGCCATCTGGCAGAATCACGACGACCACGGCGTCGGCGGGCAGGTCTTTGGCGGTCTCGAGGGCGGCGACCACGGCCATGCCGCAGCTTGGGCCGACCATGAGCCCTTCTTCGCGAGCCAGGCGGCGAGTCATTTCGAACGATGCTCGGTCGGGCACTGGCACGATCTTGTCGACCACGGATGCGTCGTAGGCCTCAGGCAAAAAGTCGTCGCCACGGCCAACGCCTTCGACGAGATACGGGCGACCGGTGCCATTCGAATAGACCGAGCCCTCCGGGTCGCATCCGATGATTTGAACCTTGCCGTTGCTGACCTCTTTGAGGTAGCGGCCGGTGCCAGAAATTGTGCCGCCGGTGCCAACGCCAATCACCACGTGGGTGACCTTGCCGTCGGTGTCGGCCCAGATCTCGGGGCCGGTCGATTCGTAGTGGCTCAGCGGGCCGTTCGGGTTCGAGTACTGGTCGGGCTTCCATGCGCCGGGGGTCTCGCGCGCGATGCGGTCGCTAACCGAGTAATACGATTCGGGGTCTTCGTGCGCGACCGCGGTTGGGCAAACCACGACCTCTGCGCCATAGGCCTTGAGCACGTTGCGCTTGTCTTCGGCGACCTTGTCTGGCAACACGAAGATGCAACGATAGCCACGCTGCTGCGCTACCAGTGCCAGGCCGATGCCGGTGTTGCCAGAGGTCGGCTCAACAATCACACCGCCCGGCTTTAGCAAGCCCTTCGCCTCGGCTTCGTCAACCATCTTGGCCGCGATGCGGTCTTTGATCGAACCGCCAGGGTTGAAATATTCGACTTTCGCCAGCACGGTACACGCGATTCCGTCGGTCACCTTATTGAGTTTGACCAGGGGCGTATTGCCGATCAGATCGACGATGCTCGATGCGTATTTCACAGTCTTAACCCTAAACAAAAGAAACCCGCCCAACCGAAGTCGAGCGGGTCTCTTTTAGTAATAATCCTGGGGACTAGCTAGTGCCTAATTAGCGGCATGAAGATGAT
>JBEGJS010000020.1:0-4081 GCA_041184485.1 Actinomycetota bacterium
TGGCAAGGGAAATCTCGAGGGCTGGCTAAAGTTGACTCATGGCAAAAGCAAAATTCTCCCCGCGCAGACTCCTCGTTGTGCACGCTCACCCAGATGACGAGAGCCTATTCACCGGCCACATCATGGCGAGCGCGGTCGCCGATGGCGCTGAAGTGTTTTTGCTGACCCTAACTCGCGGCGAGCGCGGCCGCATGAAGCTCGAAGACCTCAAATCGATCGAGGGCAACCTGCCAGCCATGGGCGCATACCGAGCGTCTGAACTTCGTTCGGCGCTAGCCGCATACGGCAAGATTCAACACCGATTCGCCGGCACCCGTGCTTATCTAGACTCCGGTTTCAGGGTGACAGCGATGGGCAAGCCGGCAAAGCCCAAAGACCTCGACGAGCTGGCACTCTCTGCAACCGCGGTCGCGGTTCCGGCCGCAGACATCTATGGCGTGCTCAAGGCTTTCAAGCCAGACGCGGTAGTCACCTACAACCGCAAGGGCGGCTTCGGGCACCCCGATCACAAGATGGCTCACGAGGCAACTGCCATGGCTCTGCGCTGGTGGGCCAAAGCCAAGCGTGGGCGCGTCCCCGAGTTTTGGGTTATCGCCGAAAAGGGTGAGGCCTACGACGTTCAGGTTGGAAATGCCGAAACCGCCACGGTCAAGCGTGCTGCCCTCGAAGCTCATGGCTCACAGGTGGCAGTGTTTCCTGAGACTTATTCGATCGTTGACGGCAAAGAGGTTCGCTACGACGCACCAGAGCGACTGCGTCGCGCATCCATTCGTCCTATGCGCTGGTTGAAGCCTCTGGTTCTTGGACTCTGGGCGCTGCCGCTTGGCGTGCTTTTGGGCGTGGCCGGAACCCTGCTCTATGGCATTCAGACCACGGGGCACGTGCACATCGGAATCATCGTGGCGCTAACCATGGTTGCTTCGCTCGCTCTTGGACTCCGCCTTTTGCGCAGGAGTCGTGGAGCGCTTTACCTCATGACTCTCGGTCTCGTCTCAACGGTCTTCTACCTCGCCCAGAAACACCAAGACGGGCACATTTTCATCGGAGACACGACCTACGGTCAGCTCTGGGCCTTTGGGTCCATGGCGATTTGCGCAGTGGTTATGGTGTTCCCGCGAGTTTCGCCCGGTTCGTGGCGCCGCGGAGGCCTCGGGCACCGCTAAACCGCTCATCCGCGTGTTTTAATAGAGGCAGATTCCGAAGGGACCATCCGTGACTTACGTAATTGCGCTTCCGTGCGTTGATGTCAAAGACAAGGCATGCATCGAAGAGTGCCCCGTCGACTGCATCTATGAGGGCGACCGCATGCTCTACATCCACCCGGATGAGTGTGTCGACTGTGGCGCGTGCGAGCCTGTTTGCCCCGTCGAGGCCATCTATTACGAGGATGACCTGCCGGGCCAGTGGGCCGACTACTACAAGGCCAACGTCGAGTTTTTCGCCGAGATTGGTTCGCCTGGTGGTGCCGCCAAGGTCGGCAAGGTCGACGGCGATCACGCGGTGGTCAAGGCCGTTCCGGCTCAAGGCGAATAGCGTTGTTTGATCGTCTCCCCGAGTATCCCTGGGAGCAACTAAAGCCGTATGCGGCAAAGGCCGCCCTGCATGCCGGTGGCGCGATTGACTTATCAGTTGGCTCGCCCGTCGACCCGACTCCGAGTGTGATTCAAGAAGCTCTCGAAGCATCGAGCAACGCTCCCGGCTACCCGTCGACGGGTGGCTCGCCCGAGTTCAAGCAGGCCGTGGTCGACTGGTTTGCGCGCCGCAGGGGAGTCGAGGGCATTAGCCCGAACCAGGTCATGCCGACCATTGGTTCTAAAGAACTTATTTCTTGGCTGCCGCTGCTGATGGGGCTTGGTCCCGGCGATGTAGTGGTTCAACCAACCGTCGCCTACACGGCATACGTGGTTGGCGCTGCCCTCTGTGGAGCGCAGATCGTCAGTGAGGCAGACCCAGCCAAGTGGCCGGCAAACACCAAGCTTGCCTGGATCAACTCGCCGGGCAACCCAGATGGGCGAGTCCTAAACGTCGCCGAGATGAAGGCAGCGGTAGACCGCGCTCGCGAACTAGGCGCGCTGCTGGCCAGCGACGAGTGCTACGCCGAGCTCGGCTGGGACGAATGGGAACACGAGCTGATCCCGAGCGTGCTTGACCCGCGAGTGTGTGGCGGCAGCCACGACGGCATCCTCGCTGTTTATTCGCTAAGTAAGCAATCGAACATGGCCGGTTATCGCGCGGCATTCGCCGTTGGCGAGGCATCCCTGATTAAGGGCCTCGTGAACCTGCGCATGCACTCGGGTCTCAACACCCCAGCCCCGACTCAGCGGGTAATGGTCGCTGCTCTGAACGACGACGAGCACGTGGCCGTCGCAAAGGAGCTCTATCGCGAGCGTCGCCAGGTTTTGCTTGAAGCGGTCAAGGGTTATGGTTTCGAACTTGCCGACAGCAAGGGAGGCCTCTACCTGTGGGCGACGCTCGGCGAAGATGCCTTTGCGACCGTCGATCGCATGGCCGACCTTGGCATCGTGGTCGTTCCGGGAACCTTCTATACCGACGGCCCGAGCGAATACGTTCGTTTCTCGCTAACCGCAACCGATGCGCATATTGCCGAGGCCGCAAAGCGCCTCCGCGATGCCATAGGCTTATAAAACCCCCAGATTTTTAGGAGCAAAGTTGAGCGAAAGCACGCCTTCGAACAAGGTCACACTCAACTATCCCGGCGGATCCGCCGAGTTTCCGATTCTCTCAGCGGTCGACGGCGCATCAGTCATCGACCTGTCGAAGTTGAACGCGCAGACCGGCCTAAACGCATTCGACCAGGGATTCGTTAACACCGCATCGACCCGCTCGGCTATCACCTACATCGATGGCGACCAGGGCATTCTGCGCTACCGCGGCTACCCAATCGAAGAGCTCGCATCGAAGCGTTCGTACCTCGAGGTTGCCTACCTTTTGATTTACGGCGAGCTGCCAAGCGCCGACGAACTGGCAAACTTCGACGACCGCATCCGTCGTCACACCCTGATTCACGAAGACCTGAAGAACCTGTTTCATGCGATGCCGCAGAACGCTCACCCGATGTCGGTTTTGGCCGCTGGTGTTTCTGCTCTCTCTACCTTCTACCAGGACTCGCTGAACCCGCACGATGCCGCTCAGGTTGAGCTATCGACCATTCGCCTGCTAGCCAAGATGCCAGTTTTGGCCGCCTATTCTCACAAGAACAGCCTCGGTCAGGCCCTGCTTTACCCAGACAACTCGCTGAGCATGGTCGAAAACTTCTTGCGCATGTGCTTTGGCACCATGGCCGAAGAGTACGTGCAGAACCCGGTTGTGACCAACGCGCTCGACACCCTGCTAACCCTGCACGCAGACCACGAGCAGAACTGCTCGACCTCGACGGTTCGCCTTGTTGGCTCGTCGCAGGCCAACCTTTTTGCCTCGGTTTCGGCTGGCATCAGCGCCCTGTTTGGCCCACTGCACGGTGGAGCCAACGAAGCAGTGCTCGAGATGCTCAACGCCATCCACGCTTCAGGTGACTCGGTTCAGACCTACGTCAACCGCGTGAAGAACAAAGAAGACGGCATTCGCCTCATGGGCTTCGGCCACCGCGTCTACAAGTCGTTCGACCCGCGCGCAAAGATCGTCAAGGCCACCGCCGACCGCGTTCTCGCCGAGCTTGGCGTCAATGACCCACTGCTCGACATTGCCAAGGAGCTAGAGGCCGCCGCACTCGCAGACGATTACTTCGTCGAGCGCAGGCTCTACCCGAACGTCGATTTCTACACCGGTGTTATCTACAAGGCACTCGGATTCCCACCGCGCATGTTCACCGCGCTGTTTGCAATCGGTCGCCTGCCAGGATGGGTTGCGCACTGGCGCGAGATGAACCTAGACCCGGCGACCAAGATTGGCCGCCCGCAGCAGCTTTACATCGGTGCGCCTGAGCGCCACATTTAGTCGCTGAGCGTCAACCAGTAAACGGTGGTATCGCCGTAGTTCTTGGCGTCTTCTAGCTCGTAGCCCTCTGGAATCTCTGGCTGTGCGTCTCTCGAGGATCTCTCGACGATTACGGTCGCATCCTTGC
>JBEGJS010000021.1:0-10490 GCA_041184485.1 Actinomycetota bacterium
TGCACTGGTCGGTTCGCGCGGTCTGGTCGCCGGCCTGGCGCGCAGCCACCGCGGTGCTCACCATGCTGCTGGGGCTTTCTGCCGTTGTCATCGCGGCATTGGTGGCATTCAACTGGATCGACGTGATTCGCCTCTATGAGGCCCTGCAGGTGAGCCTGCTCGGTGGCCTCGTGCTGACCATCGCTCAACTTGCGCTGCTGCCTAACCTCACCGTCTGGGTTGCGTCCTGGTTCACCGGGGTCGGTTTTCACATCGGCAGCGGATCCTCGATCAGCCCGCTAGGCACCCAGACCGGCCCGGTGCCGATCCTGCCGATTCTTGGAGCTTTGCCGGTGGGTGACCTTGCGTTCGGCACCATCGCGGTTGTCGTGCCACTTCTGGCTACCTTTGCCGCGACGATTCTGGTTCGTCGTCACGCCGAGCAGGTGCGCTGGGAGTTCGCATCGCCATTCTCGGCAGCGCTCACACTTGGCATCGCGATTGGCGTGATTGCTGCGGCCGAGGGCGGCATCCTGGCTACTTTGGCCAGTGGTGCGCTTGGCCCGGGTCGACTGCAAGACATCGGCGTTAACCCTTGGATGTTCGCCCTCGTGCTGCTCATCGAGGTGACGCCGGTTGCCGTTGCGACGGCCTTCTACACCGCCAAGCCAGAGGCCGACCAGCTCTTCAAGCGCGCGGATAAACTGGACTAATGCTCTCTGTCGTCGTTCTGATTTCAGGCTCCGGGTCAAACCTAAGGGCCCTGCTCGAGGCAGCCGACAGCCCACTTTTTCCGGCGCGAATCCTTGCCGTCGGCGCCGATAACCCGGCCCCCGGTCTGGCGCACGCCGAACTCTTTGACGTGCCAACCTTTGTGGTTAGCCCATCGGCTTTTGAGAGCCGCGAGGCCTGGGGTCAGACCCTGCTCGAGAGTGTCGACTTCTTTAAGCCAGACCTCGTGGTCTTGGCCGGCTTCATGAAGATTCTGCCGCCGCACTTCGTGCAGGCGCTTAGCGGCCGACTGATCAACACTCATCCATCGCTGTTGCCGGCTTATCCTGGCGCCCACGCCGTGCGCGATGCTCTCGCGGCCGGTGCCACCGAGACCGGCGTCACCGTTCACCTCGTCGACGAGGGCGTCGACACCGGTGCTCGCATCGCGCAGCGCAGCCTTGCGGTGCATGCCGGCGAGTCTGAGGGCGAGCTGCACGAGCGCATCAAGGTCATTGAGCGCGAGCTCTTGGTCTCGGTGGTTCGCGACATCGCCGAGGGCCGCCTCAACCTAAACCAGATTTCGTAGCAAGCACCACCGAGCAACACCGCATCAAGTCTTCTAGCAACGTCGCTAGGTAGTTAGTAACTAACAACCAAACGAAAGGCCAGAACATGGCAGGCCACGACAGCCGCAACGCAAACGACTATCGTCACCGCGACCGCATCCAGGTTCGACGCGCACTCGTCTCTGTTTCAGACAAGACCGGACTCGAGGAGCTCGCCCGCGCACTCGGCGAGGCCGGCGTTGAGATTGTTTCGACCGGATCTACCGCCAAGACCATCGCGGCTCTCGGCGTGCCCGTTACCGAGGTCTCGCAGGTCACCGGGTTTCCTGAGTCGCTCGACGGCCGCGTAAAGACCCTGCACCCCAAGGTGCACGCCGGTCTGCTCGCCGACCTTCGCCTGATCGACCACGAGAACCAGCTCGCCGAACTCGACATTCGCCCGTTCGAGCTCGTCATCGTCAACCTCTACCCATTCGTGCAGGCCATTCAGGCCGGAGCCGCGGGGGAGCAGGCCGTCGAGCAGATCGACATCGGTGGCCCCGCCATGGTGCGCGCCTCGGCCAAGAACCACGCCAACGTGGCCATTGTGGTTGACCCGGCCCGCTACCACGACATCATCGCAGCCATCGCAGATGGCGGCACCACCCTCAAGCAGCGTCGCGAGCTGGCCGCCGCGGCCTTTGCTCACACCGCTCGATACGACACCGCGGTGGCCGGCTGGTTCGCAGACGAGCTCGACCGCGAATGGCGTCGCGACGCTGGCGCAACGGCGGCCGCCGAATCTAAGAACCCGGGCTTCAGCGCCGACTTTGAGCTCACCGGCTCGCTCGTCAACGTGCTTCGCTACGGCGAGAACTCGCACCAGGCCGCCGCGCTCTATCGCGACACCCGCAAAGACGCCATCGCCGGCCTCGCCCAGGCCCGCCAGTTCGGCGGCAAAGAGATGTCTTACAACAACTACGTCGACGCGGATGCCGCTGTGCGCGCCGCATACGATCACGAAGAGCCGGCCGTGGCGATCATCAAGCACGCCAACCCCTGCGGCATCGCCATCGCGACCCCAGACTCGGATGACCCAATCGCCGACGCTCACGCCCGCGCGCACCTGTGCGACCCGCTCAGCGCATTCGGCGGAGTGATTGCGGCCAACCGCCCGGTAACCCTGGCGATGGCCCAGCAGATCGGCCCTGTCTTCACCGAGGTAATCGTCGCGCCAGGCTATGAGCTCACCGCGCTCGAGTACCTGCTCAACAAGAAGAAGGACCTGCGCATTCTCGAGTTGCCTGCCAACTTTGGTCGCCCGCAGCGCGAGTACCGTCAGATCTCTGGCGGCATCCTGGTTCAAGAGGTCGACGACTTTCACGACTTCAACACCTCAAACTGGAAGCTCGTTTCGGGCCCGATGGCCGACCACGCGACGCTCGCCGACCTCGCCTTTGCCTGGAAGGCCTGCCGCTCGGTCAAGTCGAACGCCATCTTGCTGGCCAAGGATGGCGCCGCCGTTGGCATCGGCATGGGCCAGGTGAACCGCAAGGACTCGTGCAACCTCGCCATCGACCGCGCCAACACCACCCGTGCCAAGGGCTCGGTCGCGGCTAGCGACGCTTTCTTTCCGTTTGCCGACGGCCTCGAGATTCTGATCAGCGCCGGCATCAAGGCGGTCGTTCAGCCTGGTGGCTCCAAACGCGACGACGAGATCATCGCCGCCGCCGAGGCAGCCGGTCTGACCATGTATTTCACCGGCGAACGCCACTTCTTTCACTAAGCCCCATCCAACGTCAATAAACCAACCGGGTAGGCTTAAACGCAGACCCCCAAAGAAAAGCAGGAGAAAACTATGTCCCGTCGCGGCAAGGTTTCAGTCATCGGTTCCGGTTTCTACGGCACCACCACCGCTCAGCGTCTGGCCGAGTACGACATCTTTGAGACCGTCGTTCTGACCGACATTCTCGATGGCAAGCCTCAGGGCGTTGCCCTAGACATCAACCAGTCGCGCTCGATCGAGGGCTTCGAGACCGAAGTTGTCGGCGCCACCACCCTGCCAGACGGTTCGGGCTACGAGGCCATCGTCGACAGCGACATCGTCGTTATCACCGCGGGTCTGCCGCGCAAGCCTGGCATGAGCCGCATGGACCTGCTCGAGGTCAACGCCGGCATCGTCGGCGGCATCGCCAAGAACATCGCAAAGTTCGCGCCGAACGCCGTCATCCTGGTGGTTTCGAACCCGCTCGACGAGATGACCGCGCTCACCCAGAAGGCTTCGGGATTCCCGAAGGAGCGCGTAATCGGCCAGGCCGGCGTGCTCGATACCGCCCGCTTCACCAACTTTGTTGCCGAGGCAACCGGCGCTGCCACCAAGGATGTTCGCACCCTGACCCTCGGCTCGCACGGCGAGACCATGGTTCCGGTTCCTTCGGTTTCGACCGTAAACGGCAAGAAGATCGTCGACGTGCTCGGTGCCGAGAAGGTCAACGAGCTGGTTGACCGCACTCGCAACGGTGGCGCCGAGATCGTTGCCCTGCTCAAGACCGGTTCGGCCTACTACGCTCCTTCGGCAGCTGTCGCCCGCATGGCCAAGGCCGTGCACGAAGACTCGGGCGCCGTGTTCCCCGTTTGCGCATGGGTTGACGGCGAGTTCGGCATCTCGGGCGTTTACCTCGGTGTCGAGGCCCAGCTTGGTGCCGGTGGCATCAAGAAGATCGTCGAGACCCCACTCGAGGCCGACGAGCTTGCCGCCCTTCGCGTTGCCGCCGAGGCTGTGCGCGCCAAGCAGGCAGACGTCGAGAACCTCTAAACCAAACACGGATGCCTTCGGGCGCCCACGCAAACCGCCGAGCCGCATGGTTCGGCGGTTTCGCTTTTGGGTGTTAGCCTAAAAGGCTGGTCTGACCGACCAACCAACTCGCGCTGCAAAAAGCCCGTTGACCCCTCAGGTCGGAATACTTCGACCGCAAACTTAGGTTGTTTTCAAAGATGAAAAAGCGCGGAACCATAGCAACTCTGTTGCGGATTTTTCCATACGCGAAGAGTGCTCTCCCGCGCATCATTCTCGGCACCGTAGCAGCCGTCGGCGCTCACATGATGGCGCTCGCGATTCCCGGCTACCTGCGAGGTCTCGTCGACAGCATCAAACTAAACCTCAATCAGTCAACCTCATCGGCCGTGATGCCGATTCTGGTTCCAGTGGTTCTCGCCGTCTTGGGCCTTGGCGCACTCGAGGCCATCATGGTTTTGCTTCGCCGCTGGCTCGTTCTTACCCCCGGCACCCACGTCGAGGCCGGCCTTCGCCGAACCCTCTACGCCAAGCTCCAAGACCTACCGGTTGCCTTTCACGACAAGTGGCCAAGCGGGCAGCTGCTGAGCCGCGCCACCGGCGACCTAAGCCTGATTCGCCGCTGGCTCTCGTTTGGCATCGTGCTTCTGATTGCTAACGCCCTCACCGTGGTCGTGGGCCTGGGCATGCTCTATTCGTTCAACTGGATTCTCGGCACCATCTATCTGCTCATCGTCTCGCCGCTCTGGGTGATTGGCTTTAGGTTCGAAAAGAACTATCACGCCACCGCTCGCAAGAGCCAAGATCAGGCCGGCGACCTCGCCACCGCGGTTGAGCAGTCGGTGCACGGCATCCGTGTTTTGAAGGCATTTGGTCGAGGCGGTTTCATCACCGAGAAGTTCGCCAACGACGCCCTTGAACTGCGCAAGACCGAGCTGATCAAGGCCAAGATGGTTGCCTCACTCTGGCTCTACCTCAGCGTGATTCCCGAGCTTGCCCTCGGCGTCTCGTTGTTTGCCGGGGTTTGGCTCGTGCAGACGGGGCAGATGACCATCGGCAGCCTGGCCGCTTTCATTTTGATCACGTCGGTGCTGCGCTGGCCGATGGACTCGGTGGGCTTCTTGCTCTCGATGACCATCGACGCCCAGACCGCGGTCGAGCGATTCTTTGAGGTTCTCGACGAACCGGTCACAATTCGCGACCCAGACGAGGCAGCCAAGGTCGAGCAGGTCCGGGGCCGCCTCGTGTTCGAGGGCGTGCACTTCAAATACCAGGATGCGCCAGCGGAGCAGGCCGACCTGCTCGACGGCGTCGACCTAGAGTTGCTGCCGGGCGAGTCTGTTGCGCTGATCGGAATCACCGGCAGCGGCAAGACCACGCTCACCGGGCTTGCCACCCGCCTTTATGAAGTCACCGCTGGCTCTGTGAAACTCGACGGCGTCGACATTCGCGATCTCAGCCGCGAAGAGCTTCGCAGCCACATCGCGATGGCGTTCGAAGATGCGACGCTCTTCTCGGCGTCGGTGCGCGAAAACGTTCTGCTGGGCAACCCGACTGCCAGCGAGGCCGACCTCGAGCAGGCGCTCGCGATTGCGCAGGCCCAGTTTGTCTATGACCTGCCCGATGGGCTCGACACCAAGATCGGCGAAGAGGGCCTGAGCCTCAGCGGCGGCCAGCGTCAGCGACTCGCGCTTGCCCGCGCGGTTGCGGCCAAGCCCGCCGTGCTCGTGCTCGACGACCCGCTCTCGGCGCTCGATGTTGACACCGAGGCAATGGTCGAGGATGCACTGAGAACCGTGCTGAAAACCACGACCGCGCTCATCGTCGCTCACCGACCATCCACGGTTCAGCTGGCCGACAAGGTCGCGTTGTTGCAGGATGGCCGCATCACGGCTGTCGGCAGGCACAGCGACCTGCTGGCTAGCAACGAGCACTACCGTTTCGTCATCAGCAGCCTCGATGCCGCCGGACACATGATTGAGGTCAAATAATGGCGATGCAGGGCGTTCAAAACGAAGAAAAGATCGACCTTTCTAAGGACGAGCAGAAGGCCGTTCGCGCACGCTCGATGAAGCTGCTCGGCGAACTCGTTCGCCCGGTTCGCACCCGACTGTTTGGCTCGCTCGGCCTGGTTATCTCGGCTCAGGGCCTGCGCGTGCTCTTGCCGGGACTCATCGCGATCGCGATCGACAAGGCGCTGCCCGCAGCGGTCAAGGGTGACTTTGTTCCGCTGAACCTCCTGATTGTGGGCTACCTGGCCACCGCGGCTGCATCCTCGGCCCTCATTGCCTTCTTCGTGCGATACGCCGCCAAGATCAACCAAGACATCCTGTTTGGCCTGCGCAAGCGCCTCTTTGCGCACACCCAGAAGTTGAGCATCGAGTTTCACGAAACCTACACTTCTGGTCGCGTGATTTCGCGCCAAACCAACGACCTCGACTCGATCATGGAGCTGCTCAACTCTGGCGGAAACGACATGATCGCCGGCCTGCTCTACATGATCTTTACCGCGGTAGCGATGATCCTGCTCGATGCATCTTCGTTTGGAATCATGCTGCTTTCGTTTATTCCGCTCTACTTCTTGACCAGGTGGTTTCAGAAGCAGACGCGCACCAACTATCGCAAGACCCGCGTGGCCTCTGCTCGACTGATCGTGCACTTCGTCGAGACGATGACAGGTATTCGCGCGGTCAAGGCGTTTCGCAAGGAGCGCGCCAACGAAGAGAAGTACGAAGAGCTCGTCGAAGATTATCGGTATGTGAACGCTCGGGTAATCCAGCTTTTCGGAATCTATGACCCGGGGCTGATCATGATCGGCAACGTCACCGCCGCGGCAGTTCTGTTCTATGGCGGGCTGCGGGTATTCGACGGCCACCTTGGCGTCGGTGTGCTTATTGCCGCGATGCTCTATGTGCGTCAGTTCTATGGCCCGATGGAACAGTTGGCGATGTTCTACAACTCCTATCAGTCGGCTAACTCGGGCCTCGAAAAGATCTCGGGCGTGCTCGAAGAGAAGCCTTCGGTGGCCGAGCCAGAGAATCCAACCCCCTTGGATGAGCCGAAGGGCCACCTCGAGTTCGACGCCGTCGAGTTTCACTATGGCAAGGGCCAGACAGTGCTGCCGAGCTTCAGCCTCGATATTCCTGCCGGCCAAACCATCGCGCTGGTCGGCACCACGGGCGCCGGAAAGTCGACGCTGGCCAAGCTGGTCTCGCGCTTCTACGACCCAACCGAGGGCGCTGTTCGCCTAGACGGCATCGATCTTCGCAACCTGGCCGACGAGACGCTTAGGCGTGCCGTTGTCATGGTGACCCAGGAGGCATACCTGTTCTCGGGCTCGGTCGGTGACAACATCGCACTCGGCAAGCCAGGCGCATCGCAGGATGAGATCGAGGCGGCCGCCAAGGCCGTCGGTGCCCACGAGTTCATCACGGCTCTGCCAGATGGCTATGGCACCGACGTGAATAAGCGCGGTGGTCGAGTGAGTGCCGGTCAGCGACAGCTGATCTCGTTTGCTCGCGCGTTTCTCGCTGACCCGGCCGTCTTGATTCTTGACGAAGCCACCGCCTCGCTCGACATCCCGAGCGAGCGCCTGGTGCAGCACGGCCTCAAGACCCTGCTCGCCGACCGCACCGCGATCATCATCGCCCACCGTCTAAGCACGGTGTCGATCGCCGACCGCGTGCTGGTTCTTGAGCACGGTCAAATCATCGAGGATGACGCCCCTGCCAAGCTCATTGCCGGCACTGGCAAGTTTGCCAAGATGCACAAGGCTTGGCGCGACTCGTTGGTTTAAGCCCTCAACTTCTAGCGGCATAAAAAGAACCCCGAGCCACCGGCCCGGGGTTCTTTTTCATCCTTGCTTAGTTGATCTTCGCCCAGCTGGCCTTGACGATCGCAATGGCACTTCTGGCCGGCACGGTTACCAAGGCACGTCCGGTGGCCGAGACGGTAATCGTCGTGCCAACGCACTTCTTCTTGGAGGTGATTGGCTTCTGACCGCCGCTGATTACGTCGCAGTAGGTGCCCTTTGGCTCGTGCACCAGCAGCGTGGTCTTGATTGCCTTTGCCGTTGGGTTCATGGCGATGAAGCCGATGCCGCGGTTGTACTGCAGGATGCGGCCAAGGCCGGTTGCGGGAATCTTCAGGTAGTTTGCGTATTTTTCGGGTGTCTTTGCGCCAACCGCGTCACGCCAGGCAATCATGCCGCGAATTGCGGTCCAGCGCTGCATGCAAACATAGGTGCCCTCGACATAGCTCGCCTGAGGCTTTAGCGCCTTGGTTCCGGCAGGGCAGGAGGCGTCGGCATATAGGTCGGTGCCGGGCTTGTAGTTTGGCGAACCATTGCCACCCTCATCGCTAAACGCATAGCCGCTGTAGAGCTCTGGCTTGCCAAACGAGTTTGACAGCATCAGGATGCTTGCCAGCTGGTAGGTGAGGCCATCCTTGTAAGACAACGCGCCGCCGTGGTGCTCGGTGTCGTGGTTCGAAACCATCGTGATGGTGTGGGCGCTGTCGTTAAAGGTGTCGGCCCAGAGGCTTCTTGTGGAGTAGATGCCGGCCATGCCCAGTGGCAGGTTGTTGACCAGGTCGGTCGGCATTTGCCAGGCCCAAACGTCGCTAAACGGGGTGAAGGCGTCGTTTTCGCTCGAGCTGCCGATTACCTCAGACGAGAAATATGGGGCGTGTCCATTGACCTGGTGCAGTAGGTCCTTGATTGCCGACAGGTCCTCAGCGCCCATGTGCTTGGCGGCATCCACGCGGAATCCGGCAACGCCGATGTCGATCAGATCATTTAGGTAGTTCGCGATGGTCTGGCGCACGTTTGGCTTCTCGGTTGCCAGGTCGGGCAGGCCGCCGAGCGAGCAGTTCACGACCTGCCAGGCGTCGCTGTAGTCAGAGATGTTGTCGGCGCAGTAGTGCGGGTCGTTCGCGTCGAGGTTGGCGTGAAAGTCGTTGGGTTCGTAGATGCCCGGATAGTTGAAACGAGAGAACTGGGTGTTGGCGTATCCGCTGCCATCGCTCGCCGCCATGTGGTTGACCACAGCATCGGCGATGATCTGAACGCCGGCGTTGTTGCAGGCGTGCACCATGTTGATGAACTGAGCGCGGGTGCCAAGGTTCGACTCGAGCTTGTATGAGACCGGCTGGTAGTGAACCCACCAGGTCGAGCCGGTGATGTGCTCCTGCGGAGGCGAAATCTGAACCCAGTCGACGCCCTCTGGACCGAGCACGTTGGTGCACTCCTTGGCCACCGAATCCCAGTTCCACATGAACAACTGGATGCCCACCGACGCCTCAGTGATGGCTTTGTTCGGAACCGGCACGATTGGCCCGGATGCCTGCGCTGGGGCGGCCGCGAGGCCGGTGATTGCGATGGCGGTGGCGGCTAGCAGCGAGGCTAGTTTGGCGAAGGCGTTGAGTCTCATGCCCCAAATTCTAGGCGCGGCCAAGCGGTAGACTTGACCCATCTGTTGATTCACAGAGAACCGTTATAAGCGCAAAGGCTTCATCCATGTCGAAAATCAAGGTAGTTGGCAAGGTCGTCGAGCTCGACGGCGACGAAATGACCCGCATCATCTGGCAGAACATTAAAGATTCGCTGATTCTGCCATTTCTCGACATCGACCTCGAGTACTACGACCTTTCGGTAGAGCACCGCGATGCCACCGACGACCAGGTCACCATCGACGCAGCTCACGCCATCAAGAAGCACGGCGTCGGCGTCAAGTGCGCGACCATCACCCCAGATGAAGCACGCGTCGAAGAGTTCAAGCTAAAGAAGATGTGGAAGTCGCCGAACGGCACCATTCGAAACATCCTCGACGGCGTCGTCTTTCGCGAGCCAATCATCATCTCTAACGTGCCACGCCTGGTTCCGGGCTGGACCAAGCCGATCGTCATCGGCCGTCACGCCCACGGCGACCAGTACAAGGCAACCGACTTCAAGGTTCCTGGCGCCGGTCGCGTGACCATCACCTGGACCCCAGCCGATGGCGGTGAGGCCCAGACCATGACCGTCGCCGACTACCCAGAGCACGGTGGCGTGGCAATGGGCATGTACAACTACATGGACTCGATTCGCGACTTCGCCCGGGCATCGTTCAACTACGGTCTCGCCCGCAACTTTCCGGTCTACCTTTCGACCAAGAACACGATTCTGAAGGCCTACGACGGCGCTTTCAAAGACGCCTTCCAGGAAGTCTTCGACGCAGAGTACGCTGACCGCTTCAAGGCTGCCGGCATCACCTACGAACACCGTCTAATCGACGACATGGTTGCTGCAGCCCTCAAGTGGGAGGGTGGCTACGTTTGGGCTTGTAAGAACTACGACGGCGACGTTCAGTCGGACACCGTCGCTCAGGGCTTCGGTTCGCTTGGCCTCATGACCTCGGTGTTGACCACCCCGGATGGCAAGACCGCGCTCGCCGAGGCTGCCCACGGCACCGTGACCCGTC
>JBEGJS010000022.1:0-5786 GCA_041184485.1 Actinomycetota bacterium
GGTGTGGTCGCGTTCATTTCAAACACGGATGCGAGCGCCATGGTCGCTGTCGCCGAGATTCCGACTCCAAGAATCGCCGACAAGACCGGCAGGCCCGCCGCGACGAATGAGCCGAGCATCAAGAAGAGCACCAGGGCGGCGATTGCCAGGCCCACCATCTCGCCCGCGCCGAGCAGCGAAGAGAGGTCGTTGGCAAACTCTTTCGAATACTCGACCTGCACGTTTGGCTGAGCGAGCTCATTGACCTTGGTCGTGATTTTGGTCAGCAGTTGCTTGCTCACCGAGCTGATCGGCTGATCAAACTGGATGGTCGACAGCGCGGTCTTGCCGTCTTTAGAAACCGTGCCGAAGTTCTCGCTCGTGGCCAGCAACTGCTGGGCGTACTTGAGTTTGATTGAGCTGACCGCCAGGGTTGCGCGGCCCTTGTCGAGTCGCGACTGGCCAGAGGCGAGCGCCTCACGCTGGGCGGCAATCTGATCGAAGCCGGCGGCAATTTGGGCTCGGCCGGCCAAGAGTGGAGCGAGCATCGAGGCCGGGGCCATGGCCGCCTCGAGCTTTGAGATGCCGGCTTCGAGCTTTGCCGACTGAGCCTGCAGGCTCGCCTCGGCCTGGTTGAGCTTGGTGCGGCCTGCGTCGAGCTTGCTCTGGTTGTCGGCAATCGTGAGGGTCGCATCAGCAATCTTGCGCAGGCCGCTGGCGACATCCGCGCGCTGCTTTGTAAGCTCGGCTTGAACCTCAAAAGGATTCAGCGCCTTCGAGACGCCGCCGAAACCAGAGACCGCCTCGAGTTGCTTTGAGATTGAAGCGCGCTCGGCCGCGCTAAACGCGGTGCCGTCGGTCTTGTGAAAAACGATCTGCGCCGAGCCTCCGCTGGCCGAAGAGAATGAGGTCTTTAGCTGCTCGATGACCTTCTGCGATGGCAGGCCGTCGATCGACACGTTGTCGCTCAGTTTGGCGCCGCCGGCCACCATGAGCCCGACAGATACGCCGAGCACCATGATCCAAGCGATGATGACTAGCCATGCTCGCTTCGCAGATGCGAATCCGAGACGATATAGAAACTGTGCCATTTTGTGGCCTTCCCTTCAGAGTGATTGCACTCGCGCGGTGATTCCTGCGTCGGTGCAAGAGGGAGCTTGGCCACAAGTTGTGATGCTTTCGGCGGTACTCGAAGGGGAGCAACCTAATTGCCGCCGAAGTATTTCTCGAAAATGGTGATGCTTTCAGGCAATTAACAGGCTAGATTGACGATGTAAGACCGTATTACGGCCTCGTGCCTAAGCCCCCGGTGCACGGTGCGAGACCTTCAAGTTGTACAACGTTGTTCAATCTATGAAAGGTACCAAAATGAATCTGGCGCAACATTCCGCCGTTTACAACATGCTCTCCCTAGGTATTGCGAGCATGCTCTTCACCAGCCTCTTCCTTTGGATGTCGCGCGACCGCGTGCTGCCAAAGTACCGACTCGCCGTGAGCGTTTCGGCCACCGTGACCTCGATCGCGGCCTACCACTACTTCCGCATGTTTGACTCGTTCAACGCCGCCTACACCTTGGGTGGAACCCAAGACGCTGGCTTCGCCGGCTACAACGTTGGCTACCGCTACGTTGACTGGTTCTTGACTGTGCCACTGCTGCTAGTCGAGCTGGTTGCCGTTCTTGGCCTGGCCCGTTCGATGCAGTCGTCGCTGCTCAAGCGTCTGGTTCCTGCAGCAGCACTGATGATCGCCCTGGGATTCCCTGGCGACACCAAGATGCAAATTCTCAACGTGCAGGGCGAACCAGGCATCTGGGGCGCACTCTCGACCATCCCGTTCCTCTACATCATGTATGTGCTGTTCGTAGAGATTGGCAAGAGCCTCAGCAGCCAGTCGGCAAAGGTGCAGGGTCTGCTCAAGGGTGCCCGCCTGCTGCTGATTGCAACCTGGGGTGTCTACCCAATCACGTTCATCCTCGCGATGAACAGCACCGGCGCACCAACCTTTGACGAGGTTGTCAGCCGTGAACTCGGATACAGCATCGCCGACATCCTGGCTAAGTGTGTGTTCGGTCTGATTATCTTCACCGTCGCAAGAATCAAGTCGGGCGAAGAGAGCAAGGAATTCGCAGCAGCGGAATTCCGCGACTAATCGGATTCAAGTTTGGAGGGGCAGGCAGCGAAAGTTGTCTGCCCCTTCTTCTTTAACTTTGGAGAAAAATGAAAACAATCTCTGGACTTCGCAAGGTCTTGGTCGCTGGCTCGGCAGTCTTCTCGCTGAGCGCCCTGCTGCTCATCGCTGCCCCGGCGCTATTCGAAAGTCTGCTCGATCTTGATTCGACACCGGCGCTCGATTGGTCGATGCGAATGATCGGCATCACGCTGGTGGCCCTAGCCGGCAACATGTTCTCGGTTTCGCTCCGGGGCTCGGATGCCTCCGTGAGATTCTCCGGGCGAGTGATGCAGGTTTCGGCATTCGCGCTCGGCGTGCTGACTCTGCTGATTCCGACTCAACTGGCCTGGTTCAGCGTGACTTACGCACTCGTCGGCTTTGGCTTCTCTCTCGCGTACACAATGGCATTTCTGCGAAAGAACTGAAGCCGAAGACATTCAATCGTCGGAGACGAACGCGAGAGCCACTACGCTGGTTGGTGCGATGCGGTAGCCGCCGCACGCACGATTCCTAACCGCGGATAGAGCGCAGTGCGCGTAGCCACCTAACGAGGAGCAGCATGAAGTTTCTGATTTCGGTAATCGACGACCTGGGCAAGCCCGGCACCCCCGAAGAGATGGTTGCCATCGACGCCTTCAACGACGCCATGTCTGAAAAGGGCCAGCTCATCTTCGCTGGCGGGCTCGCAGCCCCGAAGAACGCATCCGTGATTGATAACAGGGATGGCGCCGGCCTCGAGACGGGCGAGCCGCTCTTCGCAGCCGTCGAGAACTTCAGTGGCTTTTGGATCGTCAAGGCAGACGACCTCGAGACAGCCCGCACGCTTGCCTTCGAGGGCTCGCGCGCCTGCAACCGCAAGGTCGAACTGCGCCCGTTCTTGGGCAACTAAACCACTCTCGAGGCAGCCGCAAAGGCCACCTAAGTGCTATTGTCATAACAAGGTGTCATAAGACACCGCATGACATAGCGAGGACTAGTAATGACGCAGCAAGAGCAGATTCTGCCGCTCAAACTTTTTGTCGACCTTGAGCGCAGCGGCCCGATTCCGCTCTACTTTCAAATCGCAACTCGCATCGAGGCCGCCATCATGGATGGCACCCTGCCCGCCGGCGCCCGACTCGAAAACGAGATCGCGTTCGGCGAGCGCCTCGGCCTAAGTCGCCCAACCGTTCGTCGCGCGATTCAAGACCTCGTCGACAAGGGCCTGCTGGTTCGCCGTCGAGGCATCGGCACCCAGGTGGTTCACGGCCAGGTCACTCGCGGCGTCGAGCTGACATCCCTGTTTGAAGACCTGGTTCGCAGCGGCAAGAAGGCCAGCACGAAGCTCTTGGCACTCGAAGTACGCAAAGCAGATAAGCGCGACGCCGAACACCTCGGCGTGAAGGTTGGCGAGGACGTTCTCTGGATGCGTCGCCTGCGCTACGCCGACGGAGTCCCCGTCTCGGTAATGGAAAACTGGCTTCCCACCGATTTCATAGAAATCAGCGCTTCAGACTTAGATGAGCTTGGGCTCTATCAGGTGCTGCGCACACGCGGCGTAAGCCTGCGCGTCGCCAAACAGCGCATCGGAGCCCGCAAGGCTACAGCCGAAGAGTCATCACTGCTGGAGCTTGATAAAGGGGCGGCGCTGCTGACCATGGACCGCACAGCCTATGACAACAGCGGTCGAGCCATTGAATACGGTCACCACTGCTACCGACCAGACCTTTACTCTTTCGAAGTCACTCTGGTCGAGAAATAAACGGTCTTCACCCAGCCGCAACGAGCGGCGAAGCTTAGCTAAGCCTGCGTCGGCACATCGGCAAGCATGATGCTCGCAAAGGCAGCTAGCGCGCTATCTGAGTCTCCGCTGGCCCAGCCCTCGAGGCCAACGACCCCCTCATAGCCGAGCTCGAAAAGTTCGCGACCAATTCTCGAGTAGTTAATTTCACCGGTGCCAGGTTCGCAGCGTCCGGGCACATCGGCAACCTGAACCTCTCCCAAAAAAGGCATCGCGTCACGAACAAGCTGAACCAGGTTTCCCTCGCCAATTTGGGCATGGTAGAGATCTAGGTTCAGTTTTAGGTTCGGGTGATTTACGGCTGCTACTAACTCAATGGTCTCGCTGGCCTTGGCAAACGGCGTGCCAGGGTGGTCCACTAGCGTGTTGAGGTTCTCGAGCACAAAGACCCGGTCGTTGGCCAGCCCTAAGTCGGCAAGCCGCCTCAGGCTCTCGACGGCGGTAATCCATTCTCCGGGCGAGACCGTGGAACGCTGAATTATTGCCTGACCATTCGCGTCGAGCCCAGTTCCATGGACGTTGAGGCTTCGGCACCCAATCTGCTCAGACGCACGGATTGATTGCTCTGCCGTTTCTAAGAGCAGGGCTCGACCTTCGCTGGTCAGCAGGTCGCCCTGAACGTAGCCAGTCATGGATGAAAAAGTTGCACCACTCGCGGCAAGCGCAGACAGATCCTTTTTAGTCCAGTCCCAGATTTCAACCTGGAATCCCTTGTTGTGGATTCGCCGAACTCGCTCATTGAAAGGTAAGTCCAGGTAAAGCATCTCAGCCGTTGCCGCTAACTTGAATACCAACCGAAACACCTTTGCTCAAGGGACTAAAGTCCGAGACTAGACCTACTTTGATAGTATGTTCTTACATTTTAGACGCACAAGGGAGTGGGGCGAGATTGGTTCAGTCACGCATTCGAATCGGACTTATCGGAACTGGCCGAATTGGCCAGGTTCACGCTGCGAGCATCGCTCGTTCGAGCCTCTTTGAACTTACCTTTGTTGCAGACACGATAATCGCTGGCGCAGAAAAAATCTCGGCTCAATACGGCGGAAAAGTCACCGCCGACCCAGAAGTCTTGCTTAACAGCGGCGAGGTCGATGCGATCCTCATCGCATCCCCTACTCCTACCCATGTCGATCTCATTCGCCGCGGAATCGAGTTGGGCCTCCACGTGCTCTGCGAAAAACCCATCGACCTGGATATCAGCCGAGTCGAAGAACTTCGCCCCGCCGCATCGAGCGCCAAGACGCAGATCGCCTTGGGCTTCAACCGCAGATTTGATCCAAATTTCGCTGACGTGCGGGCCAGAGTTGGGGCAGGCGAAATCGGTGCACTGGAGCAGCTGATCATCATCAGCCGGGATCCGGCCCCGGCTCCCCGCGAGTACATCGCCGTTTCCGGCGGCATTTTTAGAGACATGACCATTCACGACTTCGATATGGCTCGCTTCTTTGTGCCCAACATTGTTTCAGTTTCGGCGGTCGGATCTAACTCATTTTGCGACTACATCCAAGCCGAAAGTGACTTCGATAACGTCACGGTGACCCTGCGCGGTGCTGAAGGCGAAATCGTGACCATCGTGAACTCTCGGCATGCGTCTTTTGGCTATGACCAGCGAATCGAAGCCTTCGGCTCAGAGGGCATGCTGGTTGCCAGCAACGTCCAAGCGAACAGCGTGCGGTCTTACAGCGCCAAGAGCGTCGAAGCGACTGCCCCTTATCCAAACTTCTTTCTAGAGCGCTACGCCCTAGCCTACGAGCGTGAGCTTCAAGCCTTTGGCGAGGGGATCCTCGATGGCGCGCCTAAGAATCCCAGCTTTGATGACGGCCGTGCGGCTCTGCTGCTGGCCGATGCGGCCCTCGAG
>JBEGJS010000023.1:0-3604 GCA_041184485.1 Actinomycetota bacterium
TGCGGTTATTCAGGCTCGCGCCGAAGCCGCCGGTGCTAGCAACTTCGCCTGGTCGAGCCGTCGCCCCGCCGGTAGCCCCTGGTTGGTTTCACTAAGTTTTGACCGCGGTGGACAGAGCCAAATTGCCACGTGGAGCTTTGACCCACGCAAGTTCTTGCTCTCCCCCGAAAACCAGGTTGCCGCGTCGCTCGGCGCCAACCAGTTGAAGGGTGACGTACCGATTCCTCGTCTACGTTCACTTGCAGACACCCCCAACGGCTCGGATGCGCCCAGCGCGCCAGAGGCTTCTGCCGCCCCCACCGCAACCCAGAAGACTGAGAAGATCGACCGCGTGATCCCGCTGGTTCGAACCGAGACCGCTCCAACGGCGATCGTCATACAACCAGACATTGCAGAGCCGCCGACACAGTCGAACAGCCTCGCCGAATTGTTCGGTGGCACCGCCGCTACCACCGACTTGCTAGATGTTCTGGCCAAGAAACGCGCCTCTGCCGACCAGGCCTCGGCCCAGGCGGCTGCGGCCATCGACGAAATGGTCGAGGCAGTAGATGAGGACCCGGGCTTCGAAGAGTCGCAGTTGAACGAACCAACTACCGAGCCAATCGCTCAGGTTTCGTCCGATGACGCAGAGCCTCGCACGGGCTCGATCGACACGGTTCGCAAGGGTCGCGCGAGCATTCCATCCTGGGATGAAATCGTGTTCGGCACCAAGGGCGACGAAGAGGCCTAGTAAGCGCCAAACCGCAGCAGCGGAACCTCGAGCTCCTCGCGACTGACCGATCCGTGATGGCCGATCATCTCTAGGCTCTTTGGCTTGCAAAAGCGCCTGTCGTAGGTGACCCACTTTGCAATTGCGAGCACCACTACGTCGGGAATCCGAGCCTTCGTCGCGACAGAAGTGCCTCCGAAGTATCCCGCCTCAATGAGGTCGGCTCCAGTCACGGCAACCACGCCAGCCGGCAAGAGTTCAGAGATAGCCTCGGCCGTTGCGGATGGGTCTTCCCCCGGCTTCAGGTAGACATAGTTGACCCGTGGGTCGCCCGCTACGGCCTCGAAGCCCTCGACTGCGGCGCCGAACTCATCCAAGTAGATGTGATTGCTCGGTGGCACGTCTATGACGCCGTGGTCTGCCGTCAACAGAAGCCCCTCGCCCTTGCGCAGGTCGCCAGCCAGGGTCTTGACCTCGGAGTCGAGCGCTTCGAGTAGGTCGATCCACTCGTTTGATTCCCAGCCGCGACTATGAGCTGCTTGATCGAGCTCAGGAATGTAGAGGTACACCAGGTTTCCGGCGGTGCGCACGAGCCTGGCTGCTTCTGCGAACCGAGTCTCGATCGACTTGGCTGGCACGTACTCTGCGCCCCGCATGATGATGTCAGTGAAGCCGCTGTTGGAGTAGTCGGGTGACCCCACGAAGAAGACCTGCTTGCCCTCGGCCTTCGCTCGCTCGGCGACGGTCTCGTTTGGCTGCCACTGTTTGGGCAACACGTCGCCGCCCCATCCGCTGAGCATGTTGAGCACCGATGGGCCGACCTGGCCCACCACCGAGTATCCGATAATGCCGTGCTCGGCAGCGCGCAATCCTGTTCCTAATCCTGTCAGGGATGTGGCCGTGGTGCTGGGAAAGTCGCAAAGGATGGGCTTCGACGCGGCACTAAGGCGACTCAGAAAGGGCGCGTGGCCGGCTCTAGCCGCGAGATTGCGGCTTCCGAGTCCATCCACGAGAATGACGATAGCCGAGCGCGCCGACGGTAGGTTCAGCGGGTTCGACTTGCCCGACAAAGAGTCGAGTGCGCTCGCGAACACAAGGGACAAAGTCCCTAGAGATTTGGGAATCGCGGGTAGCATCGAAGGCATCTAGACAAGTCTGCCACAGCCAAAACTCAAGGAACCATGGATCAGCAACTGCCCGAAGAGCGAATCGTCGACATCGACCTCGCCAAGGAGATGCAGGACTCTTTCCTCGAATATTCCTACTCGGTGATCTATGCCCGAGCCCTGCCAGACGCCCGAGACGGTCTCAAGCCCGTGCATCGCCGCATCGTTTATCAGATGGGCGAAATGGGACTCCGCCCAGACAAGGGCCACGTTAAGTCGGCTCGTGTTACGGGCGAGGTTATGGGCAAGCTGCACCCGCACGGCGATGGCGCAATCTATGACGCCTTGGTCAGAATGGCCCAGGATTTCAGCCTTCGCGTGCCGCTGATTGATGGTCACGGAAACTTCGGTTCGCTCGACGATGGCCCCGCGGCAGCCCGCTACACAGAGGTTCGTCTGGCGAAGGCATCCTTGCTCATGAACGAGGGTCTCGATGAGGATGTCGTTGATTTCAAGCCGAACTATGACGCCCAGCTCTCTGAGCCCGAGGTTCTGCCGGCGGCTTTTCCGAACCTGCTGGTGAATGGTTCGAGCGGCATCGCGGTTGGTATGGCCACCAACATCCCACCGCACAATATGCGCGAGGTGATAGCGGCCGCCAGGCACCTGCTGAACAACCCTCAGGCATCCAGCTCAGACCTGATGAACTTCGTTCCCGGCCCCGACCTGCCGACCGGCGGAATCATCGTCGGCCTCGATGGAATTCGCGACGCCTACGAGACCGGTCGAGGGTCGTTTAAGACACGCGCGCGAGTTTCGATCGAGAGCGTTGCGCCTCGCCGGCTGGGCATCGTGGTCACTCAGCTGCCATATGGCGTTGGGCCAGAGAAGGTCATCGAGAAGATCAAAGAGGGCGTCAACAACAAGAAGTTGCAGGGCATCTCGGATGTCTCCGACCTTACCGACCGAAACCACGGCCTTCGTCTGATCATCGAGATCAAGACCGGATTCGACCCTCAGGTAGTGCTCGACCTGCTGTATCGCTACACGCCGATGGAAGACTCCTTTGGTATCAACAACGTTGCGCTCGTGAACGGCAGGCCGGCGACGCTTGGCCTGCGCGACATGCTGGGCGTCTACCTCGCACACAGGGTCACCGTGACTCGCCGCCGCAGTGAGAACCGACTCGGCAAGCGCAAGGCTCGCCTGCACCTCGTTGAGGGTCTCATGGTGGCGATTCTGGGCATCGACGAGGTCATCCAAGTTATTCGCACTAGCGACGAGGCTGATCAAGCCCGTCAGCGACTCATGCAGGTCTTCGACCTGAGCGAGCTTCAGGCCGAGTACATCCTTGAGCTGCGTCTGCGACGCCTCACCAAGTTCTCGCGCATCGAGCTCGAATCCGAGAAGTCACAGTTGGAGTCGGAGATTGCTGCCCTCGAGACGATTCTCGCCAGCGACCTGGCCTTGCGTGATGTCGTTTCGGCTGAACTCGCCGAGGTCGCCGAGCAATACGGCGACGACCGTCGAACGACGCTGCTCGAAGAATCCGCGGTTGACCGTCCCGTGGTGGGCAGGGCAGCTGCTAACGTCGACGCCCAACTGGCCGACTCCCCCATCGATGTTGTCGTCACCTCGAGCGGTCTTATTGGCCGCGTCGAGCAACAGACATCGGTCGCCGAAGTTGCACAGAAGCGCAAGAAGCACGACGCCGTCTCGCGCCTATTTGCCACCACCACGCGAAGCGATCTCGGCGCGATCACAAGCCTCGGGCGCCTGGTGCGAATCC